>DATILH010000129.1:0-29434 GCA_035476655.1 Variovorax sp. | reverse complement strand
TGGCCTCATCGTCCACATGCGCCAGCAGGGCCAGGCCGCGTTGCTCGGCCAGTGCCACCAGCTTGCGCACCACCGGCCCCTTGGCATTGGCGCTCTCGTACAGGTGGAACTCGCCGATGCCGCGGAAGGGCCCGCTGGCGGTGCCCTTGGCCAGCTCGCCCTGCACCAGTTCGTAGATGCTTTCGTCGCGGAACCAGTTGCTGTAGTCGGCCCGGTCGCGATAGACGCGCACGAAGGGCACCACCGTCACGCCCGCGGCCGCCATCTCGCGCGAAGCGGCCAGGGTGTGCGTGCCGGCATTGGGCCGCGAGTTGGCGATGATCCCGCGCACGCCGTTGCGCTGCATGCGCGCCAGCGCCTCGGCCGGCGGATAGGGGCCGGCACTGCCGTTCCAGGCTTCCTCGTTGTAGTGCAGGTGGGCGTCGAACAGCGGGCCGGCATAGTCGGCCGCCAGCGCGGCGGCGCCCGGGGCCAGCGCCAGAGCGGCGATCAGCGCCGCGAAGGCCGCGCGCATGCCGCTCAACCCAGGTGCTGGCGGAAGAAGGCCAGCGTGCGCTCGCGCGCCAGCTTGGCCGCTTGCGCGTTGTAGGAGCCGCGCTGGTCGCAGTTGAAGCCGTGGTCGGCGGCGTAGACGTGCACCGTCACCTCGGCATGCGCCTTGGCGAAGGCCTGCACCGACTCCAGCGGAATCCAGTGGTCCTTCTCGCCGAAGTGCGCGAGCACCGGCACCTTGGGCTGGCGCGCCGCTTCCTCCGGCGTGGTCATGCCGCCGCCGTAGTAGGGCGCGGCGGCCGTGAGGCCGCTGAGGCTGGCGGCAGCGCGCCAGGTCAGGAGGCCGCCCCAGCAATAGCCGACGATGCCGACCTTGCCCGCCTTGGATGCGTAGTCCACGGCTGCTTGCAGGTCCTGCATGACGCCCGGCGCCGGCAGGCCTTCCACGGCCATCTTCAGCGCGAAGCCCTCCTTCATGTCTTCCTCGGTGTAACCCATTTCCACCCCCGGCTTGACCCGGTGGAAGGTGGCCGGCGCCACCGCGAGATAGCCGTCCGCCGCGTAGCCGTCGGCCACCGAGCGGATGTGCGAGTTCACACCGAAGATTTCCTGCACCACCACCACGGCACCCTTGGGCGCGCCGGCGGGCTCGGCCACGTAGGCGGGAACGACGAAGCCGTCCTTGGCGGTGAGATCGATGATTTGGCCCATGTTCATGCTCCTTGGTGCTGATGCTGGTGTAAAACGCCTGCGGTTGTAACCGAGGCATCGCATTCGTGCAGGAGAAGTGTCAATGGACCCCATCGTCTTGATCACCGGCGGCAGCCGCGGCATTGGCGCGGCAACGGCCCTGCTGGCCGCCCGGCGCGGCTTTGCGGTGGCGGTGAACTACGCCAGCCAGGCCCAGGCGGCGCAGGAGGTGGTGCGCCGCATCGAGGCCGAGGGCGGCCGCGCGATCGCGGTGCAGGGCGATGTGGGCGACGAGGCGCAGGTGCTGGCCATGTTCCGCGAGGTGGATGACAAGCTGGGCCGGCTCAGCGCCCTGGTCAACAACGCCGGCATCGTCGACGTGCAGGCGCGGGTGGACGAGATGAGCGTGGAGCGCCTCACCCGCATGATGCGCATCAACGTGGTCGGCAGCTTCATCTGCGCGCGCGAGGCGGTGCGCCGCATGAGCACCCGCCATGGCGGGCCGGGCGGCGCCATCGTCAACCTGTCGAGTGCGGCGGCGCGGCTGGGCTCGCCCGGGCAGTATGTGGACTATGCGGCCAGCAAGGGCGCCATCGACTCGCTGACCGTCGGCCTGGCCAAGGAAGTGGCGGAAGAAGGCATCCGGGTCAACGCCGTGCGCCCGGGGCTGATCGACACCGAGATCCACGCCTCCGGCGGCATGCCGGACCGGGCCTTCCAGCTCGCGCCCACGGTTCCGATGAAACGCACCGGCTCGGCCGAGGAAGTGGCCAACGCGATCGTCTGGCTGCTATCTGCGGAGGCGAGCTACATCACCGCCCACACGATCGACGTCACCGGCGGACGCTGAACGCGCCCAGGCGCTGCAGCGCAGCTCGCACGTCCAGCGGTGAAGTCACGCGCACGGCCTGCAGGCCGCAGGCTCGTGCGCCAGTCACGTTCTCTTCCAGGTCGTCGAAGAACAAGAGGGCCGCAGGCGGCAGGCCGATCTCGCGGCAGACATGCTCGAAGGCGGCGCGCTCGGGCTTGCGCAGGCCGATGTCCGACGATGCGAAGACGCGATCGAATGCGGGCTCGATGCGCGGGTAGGCCGCACGCCAGGCAGCGTGGTGCGTCTTGTTGGTGTTGCTGAAGGCGTAGCAGGGAAAGCGCGCTCGCGCAGCAGCCACCGCGTCCAGCGTCTCGCCGATCTCCTCGCGAAAGATTGCGTTCCAGCCGGCCGCGATTTCCTCGTCGCTGGCCTCGAGCTTGAGCTTGCGGCGCAGGCTGTCGAAGTACTGGGCGCTGCTCAGCTCGCCGCGCTCGTGGCGCTGGTAGTCCTCGTCGTGCGAGAAGGCCAGGCGCAGTTGCTCGGGCGCCAGCGCCGAGAACGGCGCCCAGTGGGCCAGCGCGTGGGCAAAGTCGAACTCGAAGACCACGCCGCCGAGATCGAACAGCAGGGCCTTGACGGCCGCGGGATCGAAGGCCCTGGTCATGTCCGGATGTCGAACTGCTCGATGCGCGCCTGCAGTTGCGTGCCTTCCACCATCAGCTCGCCGGCCGAGATCGGCAGCGAGAAGCGACGCGGCCCGGCACTGCCGGGGTTGATGTAGAGCACGCCCTCGCGCTCCTCGATCAGCGGCCGGTGCGAGTGGCCCGAGACCACCACCCGCACGCCGGCGCAGGCCGGATCGATGTCCAGCAACGCCAGGTCGTGCAGGGCGTAGATGAAGAGCTCGCCCACCTGCAGGAAATCCGTCTCCGGCACATGGGCGGCCCAGGCGTCGCGGTCGTTGTTGCCGCGCACCGCCGTCACCGGCGCGATCGTGGCCAGCCGATCCAGGATCTCCTGCGAGCCGATGTCGCCGCCGTGCACGATGTAGTCGCACCCCTTCAGGAAGGCCAGCGCCTCGGGGCGCAACAGGCCATGGGTATCGGAGATCAGGCCGATGCGTGTCACTGGCGCCCTCTACTCTTCTATTGCGCTTGCTGCAACTGGTCGGCCCACTGCACGATCTGCAGGACCACTGCGTCGCTCGCCCCGGCCAGCGCCTTGACGCCGCCTGGCGCATCCGCGCTCGACGCCGGCTGCTGGGCGGTGAAGGTGCGCTGGCCCAGCACCCGGTTGCCGCCCGAGGTGGCGTTCAGCAGGGTGGCTCGCACACGCACCAGGCCATAGCTCGTGCCGGGCGCGTCGAAGACCTGGCAGAACTCTTCCAGCGTCAGGCGCAGTCCGTTGGGCATCTTGCCGTCGACGCGGGCAACGTTGGTCCCCTCTTCCTCGCCCAGAACCACCCGGCGCTGGGCCAGCGCCTCGCGCAGCCGCTGCTCGAGCAACTGGGTCGGCGCCACGCTCCAGCGTGCCTGCGAATAGGGGCGCAGCTCGTTGCCGTCGGTATAGCCGAGACGGTAGAGGATCTGGGTGCCGTCAAGACGCGCCTGCGCATCGATGTCGGCCAGCTGGATCGACGGCAGGCGCGGCAAGGCCGGCGTGACGGCGGCCGGAACGGGCGCCGGGGTCGGACCGAAGTCGTACAGCGCGGCACGCGCCGGCTTGTCGGGCAGCGCGCCGCAACCGGCCAGGACAGAGGCCACCGCCAGGGCGCCCAGCAAGTTGGTCGTCGTCTTCAGATTCATGTCGGGCTTTCAGGGGCGCGCGGCCGGCGCGGCAAAGCCGGCCTCGCCCGGGCCCGGCAGGCTGCTGCCGTTGCCGAACAGCAGCGACTGCGGGTTCTCGTTGATGTTGTCGGCCGCGCGGCCGAGCCGTCGCACCGCGCGGGCGGTGTCGTCGGCCACCCGGTTCACCCGCGGCAAGGTGGTGGTGTTGAAGGAATCGACCGCCTGGCCCAGGCCCTCGGTGCCGGTCGCCAGGCGATCCAGCGCACCGCCTTCGGCGTTCAGCTTGTTGACGGTGGAGTTGAGGTTGTTGGCCACCCGGGAAACATCGCTGGCGGCTTGCTTGACCGTCGTCAGCGTGGTCCTGGTGGTGTCGGTCAGCGGAGGGATCGCCTTCAAGGCGGGGGTGAGGCCGTCCTTCACCGTGGCATCGAGCCGCTTGGTCAGCTGGTTGGCGCTTTCGGCGGCCTGCGCGATGCTTTCCAGCGCATCGGCCACCCGCTTCTGGTTCGCGTCGCCGACCAGCGTGTTGACCTTGTTGGCCGCTTCCTCCACCCGGTCCAGGATGGCCTCGCCCCGCTCCTGCAGCTTGGCCAGCGTCGAGGGCCGCAGCGGAATCTGCGGCGGGTTGCCGTTGTCGGGCAGCAGCGGCTCGGCCGAGGTGGCATCGTCGTTGAGGGCGATCGAGGCCAGGCCGGTCACGCCCTGGTAGCTGAGCGCGGCATAGCTGGACTTGGTCAACGGCACCCGCTCGTCGACGCTGATGCGCACGCGCACATTGCCGCGCACCTTGGGGTCGAAGTCGATCGAAGTCACCTTGCCGACCGAGATGCCGCGGTAGCGCACCGTGGCCTGCGGCTGCAGGCCGCTGACGGCGTCGCTGGTGGACAGCTCGTAGGTGTTGCGCACCGACTGGTCGCGCGTGAACCAGAGCACCAGCGCAACGACCAGGCCGATCAGGCCGATGACGAAGGCGCCGGCGACAAAGGCATGGGCTTTGTTTTCCATGGCGTTTCCTTACCTTCCGGACAGAGGAGCGGGCGCGCTCGGGCGCCCATCGTGCAAGGCCTGGGCGGCGCGCTGTCCGCGTCCGCCCAGGAAGTATTTCTGGATGAAGGGATGGGGGTGGGCCATCACCTGCGCCGCATCGCCGGTCACCACCACATGCTGGTCGGCCAGCACCGCGATGCGGGTGCTCAGGTCGAACAGGGTATCCAGGTCGTGCGTGACCATCACCACGGTGAGCCCCAGCTCGCGGTGCAGGTTGCGCAGCAGCTCGCAAAAGTCGTCCGCGCTTTCCGGGTCGAGCCCGGCGGTGGGCTCGTCCAGCAGCAACAGGGGCGCGTCCATGATGAGGGCGCGCGCCAGCGCCACGCGCTTGATCATGCCGCCGGACAGCGCCGATGGCATCTTGTGCGCATGCTCGGGCGCCAGCCCCACCATCTGCAGCCGCACCATGGCCGCGTCGCGGATCAATTCGTCTGGCAGCACCTTCAGTTCGCGCAGCGCAAAGGCGATGTTGTCGAGCACGTTGAAGGCGGAGAACAAGGCGCCGCGCTGGAACAGCATGCCGACCTTGGCGGCGCCGGCCGCGCTCAGCTCGCCCGGTTGCGCGCCGAACACCGTGACCTCGCCGCGCGTGGGTTTTTCCAGGCCCAGGATCTGGCGCAGCAGCACCGTCTTGCCGGTGCCGGAGCCGCCCACCAGCGACAGCACCTCGCCCTGGCGGATCGTCAGGTCCAGGTCCTGGTGCACCACCTGCTGCGGACGGCCAGGCGACTTGAAGACGGTCCAGAGCTTGCGGATCTCGACCGCGTTGGTCCTCGCGTCGGCGGCGCCGTTGGCAGAAATGATCGGCTCGCTCATGCCCGGAACCCCACGCCCTTGAACAGCACCGCGAACAGCGCATCGACCAGGATCACGATGGTGATCGAGATCACCACCGAGCTGGTGGTGCGCCGCCCCAGGCTCTCGGTATTGGGCAGCACGCGCATGCCGTGATAGCAGGCGATCAGCGCGATGAGCACGCCGAACACCGCCGACTTGGACAGCGCCAGCCAGATGTTGGCCAACGGCACCGCCCGCGGCAAGGTCTGCATGAAATAGGCCGGCGACACGCCCAGCGTCAGGTCGGCGGCGATCATGCCGCCCAACATGGCGGCGGCCGCGGTCCACAGGCTGATGAGCGGCATCGCGATGGCCAGCGCCACCACCCGCGGCATCACCAGACGGAAGCCGTGCGGGATGCCCATGACGCGCATGGCGTCCAGTTCCTCGGTCACGCGCATCACGCCGATCTGCGCCGTCATGGCCGAGCCGGAACGCCCGGCGATCAGCACCGCGGCCAGCACCGGCCCCAGCTCGCGGATCAGCGACAGGCCCAGGATATTGACGATGAAGGTCTCGCCGCCGTACTGACGCAGTTGCTGCGAGGTCAGGTAGGCCAGCACGACGCCGATCAAGAGGCCGACCAGCGCGGTGATCGGCAGCGCGGTGGCGCCGGTGCTGTACAGGTGGCCCGAGATGTCGCGCCAGGGCGCGCGGTGCGGCGCCTTCAGCAGGGTGCCCAGGTCCAGCACGAACTGGCCGATCAGGGTGACGAAGCGGCGCGTCGTCTCCAGCATGTGCGGCCCGCGGTTGGCGAAGCGCATGAAGTAGTCCCACAGCGTGGGCTGCGCGTCCTGCGGCTCGCGCACGGTGTACTGCGCCACCTGCTCCAGCACGGCGCGCTGCTGCGCGTTCATTTCCAGGCGCGCCGGCCATTGGTGCTGCCAGTGGTTCCACAGCAGTTGGGCGCCGATGTGGTCGAGCTGGCCAATGGCGCGCAGATCCCATTGCGGGCCCTCGGCCGGCGTCTTCGCCAAGGTCGCCATCA
This sequence comes from Variovorax sp., assembly GCA_035476655.1. Lineage (GTDB taxonomy): Bacteria > Pseudomonadota > Gammaproteobacteria > Burkholderiales > Burkholderiaceae_C > Variovorax. Next base: position 22,782 of record DATILH010000129.1, on the reverse strand, counting down.
GCACCTTCCAGCACCGCGGCGACGAGAAGGACAGCGCCGTCCAGCAGCCGAAGGCCGCAATCTCTTCGCGCACGCCGGCGCCCTGCCCTTCAGGCAGGCTGCGCCGCTCGAGGCGCGGCAGTTCCTGGTCGGCCGTGGGCTGGCCGGGTGAACGGGAATCGGAGGCTGGAAGCATTTGGCAACAAACGGAACTCATCATCCTAACTTGATGGCCATGCGCGTCCTAGCGCCGCCCAGGCGCTGGCGATGACCGGCTCTTCGATGCGCGCCGCCAGCGCAACGAATTGCAGGGCGCATTCCAGCCGCACCTTGTCGGCGACCACAAGCCCGTGCGCCTGGCTTTCGCGGATCGCGATCGAGTCGCGCACCAGGCTCAGGCCGACGCCGGACTTGATCAGGTCCAGCATGGAAGCCTCCTGATCCACCAGCGCCACCTGGCGCGGTGCCAGGCCGCGCGGTCCGAATACGCCGGCCAGCAGGCGATAGTGCGCCGATTCGGGCGGCGTCGCGACCCAGGGCAAGGCGGCCAGGCCCTTCCAGTCGCGCGCCAGCACCTGCGGGCCCCAGCCGGCCGGCGCCACCACGCGGTAGTGAAAGCGGCTCAGGGTGCGCACAGTGAAGCGGCCACCGCCTTCGCGCTCGGCCTCGCCCAGATAGAAGCCGACGTCGAGCTCGCCCGCTCCGACCTGCTCCAGCACGCTGCCGCTCATGCCCTGGCGCAACTCGGTGGCGATCTGGGGCGCGCTTTCCACCAGTTCGCGCAGGAAGGCGCCCAGGCGGGTGAACTCCGGGTCGAGGATGGTGCCGATGCGAAGCTGGCCGCGCACCGTGCTGTGCAGCCGCTGCGCCGCCAGCTGGAAATCGCCCAGCGCGGCCAGCACCCGTTTGGCCTGCGGCAGCAGAGCCGCGCCGTCCGAGCTCAGCGCCAGGCCCTGGGCGGTGCGGCAAAAGAGGTTGAGGCCGGTGAGATCGGCCAGGCGCTTGAGCTGCAGGCTCACCGCCGGCTGCGACAGGTGCAGCCGCTGTGCCGCGCGCGAGACATTGCCCTCGCGCGCCACCGCCACGAAGGCGCGCAGAATCTGCAGATCGGCCTGGGTCATGTTATTTGGGCGATTTATATCTCCGTTTTGCCTAACTCATTGGAATTTTTCTTCTGATGAACGGACACTTCGGGACATCTGGAGCGAGAGACACATCATGAGCATCACTAATATCGAACACCACATCGGCGGCCGCTTTGCCGCCAACACCTCGGGCCGCACGCAGGACGTGACCAACCCGGCCAGCGGCCGCGTCACCGCCAAGGTGGCGCTGGGCGCCAAGGCCGATGTGGACGCCGCAGTGGCGGCCGCGCAGGCGGCCTTCCCGGCCTGGGCCGACACCCCGCCGATCCGCCGGGCGCGCGTCATGTTCAAGTTCCTCGAACTCCTGAACCAGCAGCGCGACGAACTGGCCCACCTGATCACCGCCGAGCACGGCAAGGTCTTCACCGACGCGCAGGGGGAGGTCACGCGCGGCATCGACATCGTCGAATTCGCCTGCGGCATCCCGCAGCTGCTCAAGGGCGACTACACCGAGCAGGTTTCCACCGGCATCGACAACTGGACGCTGCGCCAGCCGCTGGGCGTGGTGGCCGGCATCACCCCCTTCAACTTTCCGGTGATGGTGCCGATGTGGATGTTCCCCGTCGCCATCGCGGCGGGCAACACCTTCGTGCTCAAGCCGAGCCCGACCGACCCCAGCCCGTCGCTCCTGATCGCCGATCTGCTCAAGAGGGCCGGCCTGCCCGACGGCGTCTTCAACGTGGTGCAGGGCGACAAGGTGGCGGTCGACGCGCTGCTGGAGCACCCCGACGTGAAGGCGATCTCCTTCGTCGGCTCGACCCCGATTGCCAACTACATCTACGAGACCGGGGCGCGCCACGGCAAGCGGGTGCAGGCCCTGGGTGGCGCCAAGAACCACATGGTGGTGATGCCCGACGCCGACATCGAGCAGACGGTCGATGCGCTGATCGGCTCGGGCTACGGCTCGGCCGGCGAGCGCTGCATGGCGATCAGCGTGGCGGTGCTGGTGGGCGACGCGGCCGACAAGGTGCTGCCGCTGCTGACCGAACGCGCCAGGTCGCTCAAGGTGCTGGATGGCGAGAACCTCGCGGCCGAGATGGGCCCGATCGTCACCCGCGCGGCGCACGAGCGAATCACCAGCTACATCGAGCAGGGCGTGAAGGAAGGCGCGAAGCTCCTGGTCGACGGCCGCACTTTTGACGCCAACAGCGCCGGCGAAGGCTGCGGCGACGGGTTCTGGATGGGCGGCACCCTGTTCGACCACGTGACGCCCGAGATGCGCATCTACAAGGAAGAGATCTTCGGCCCGGTGCTCTCCTGCGTGCGGGTGCACGATCTGAAGGAAGCGGTGGAACTGATCAACGCCCACGAGTTCGGCAACGGCGTCTCCTGCTTCACCCGCGACGGCAACGTGGCGCGCGAGTTCTCGCGCCGCATCCAGGTGGGCATGGTGGGCATCAACGTGCCGATCCCGGTGCCCATGGCCTGGCATGGCTTCGGCGGCTGGAAGCGTTCGCTCTTCGGCGACATGCATGCCTACGGCGAAGAGGGCGTGCGCTTCTACACCAAGCAGAAGTCGGTGATGCAGCGCTGGCCGGAGAGCATCGGCAAGGGTGCGGAGTTCACCATGCCGGTCGCCAAGTGAGCGAGGCCACCTTCGACTACATCGTCATCGGCGGCGGCACGGCCGGTGCCCTGATGGCGAACAGGCTCAGTGCCGACAAGAACCGCCGGGTATTGCTGATCGAGGCCGGCCGCAAGGACGACTACCACTGGATCCACATTCCGGTGGGCTACCTCTACTGCATCGGCAACCCGCGCACCGACTGGCTCTACAACACCGAGCCCGATGCCGGCCTGAACGGCCGCAGCCTGCGCTATCCGCGCGGCAAGACCCTGGGCGGCTGCTCCAGCATCAACGGCATGATCTACATGCGCGGCCAGTCGCGCGACTACGAGCAGTGGGCCGATCTCACCGGCGACGACGCCTGGCGCTGGAACAACGTGCTGCCGGCCTTCAAGCAGCACGAGGACCATTACCTGGGCGCCGACGATGTGCACGGCGCCGGTGGCGAGTGGCGGGTGGAAAAGCAGCGCCTGCGCTGGGACATCCTGGATGCCTTCGCGCAGGCGGCGCAGCAGGCCGGCGTGCCGCACACGAGCGACTTCAACCGCGGCAACAACGAGGGCGTGGGCTACTTCCAGGTCAACCAGAAGAACGGCTGGCGCTGGAACAGCGCCAAGGCCTTCTTGCGGCCGACCTGCTATGGCCGCCCCAACTTCGAGATGTGGACCAACGCCCAGGTCTCGCGCCTCATGATCGAGCGCCAGGCCGACGGCAGCCTGCGCTGCAGCGGCGTGCAAGTCTGGGACGGCCAGCAGATGGTGCGGGCCGAGGCCACGCGCGAGGTGCTGCTGTGCGCCGGCAGCATCGGCTCGCCGCAGCTGCTGCAGCTCTCGGGCATCGGTTCGGCCGAGTTGCTGCGCCGGCACGGCATCGAGCCGCTGGCCGAGCTGCCGGGCGTCGGTGCCAACCTGCAGGACCATTTGCAGATCCGCGCCGTCTTCAAGATCGAGGGCGCGCCCACCCTGAACGTGCTGGCCTCCTCGCTCTACGGCAAGGCCAGGATCGGCCTGGAGTACGCGCTCAAGCGCAGCGGGCCGATGAGCATGGCGCCCTCGCAGCTCGGCGCCTTCACCCGCAGCTCGCCCGATCGGCCATGGCCGAACCTGGAGTACCACGTGCAGCCGCTCTCGCTCGACGCCTTCGGCGAGCCGCTGCACAGCTTCCCGGCCTTCACCGCCAGCGTCTGCAACCTGAACCCGACCAGCCGCGGCAAGGTGGAGATCCGAAGCCCCCGCTTCGAGGATGCACCCGCCATCGCACCCAACTACCTCAGCACCGAGGAAGACCGCAAGGTCGCGGCCGATTCCCTGCGCGTCACGCGCAGCATCGTGGCCCAGCCGGCGCTGGCCCAATACAAGCCGCAGGAGTGGAAACCGGGCGTGCAATACCAGAGCGACGAGGAACTGGCGCGCCTGGCGGGCGACATCGCCACCACCATCTTCCACCCCGTCGGCACCACCAAGATGGGCGCCGACGACGACCCGACGGCGGTGCTCGATTCACGCCTGCGGGTACGCGACGGCCGGGGCGGCCGCATCGCCGGCCTGCGCGTGGTGGATGCCGGGGCCATGCCCACCATCACCAGCGGCAACACCAACAGCCCGACGCTCATGATGGCCGAGAAGGCCGCGGCCTGGGTGCGCGAGGCCTCGGGCATGCCCGAGGCGGGTTAATCCTGATGCACTCAGGCGGTGCATTCGCCTAAAGTCCATGCACTCGCAAACGGGCTGAAGTCCGGCGCGCGGGGGCCGAGGAGACAAATTCGGTACTCACACAATACGAACACACAAGGCATCCGCACGAGATGCCGTTTTTTTGATCAAGGCGCCGCTGGTCGGCGCCTTTTCTTTTGCCCGTTCGTTCTGGCGCTACAAATTCCATAGCGCGACGCGATGAGACAATGCCGGCCCTTATGGAATGGCTGGTCATCTCTCTCGCGTCGATGTTCGCGGGCTTCGTGGACTCGATCGTCGGCGGTGGCGGGCTGATCCTGGTCCCGGCCCTGTTTGCCGTGTTCCCCGGCGCACCCGCGGCCACCCTGTTCGGCACCAACAAGAGCGCCTCGGTCTGGGGCACGGCTGCCGCCACCGCGCAGTTCAGCCGGCGCGTGCAGATGCGCTGGCATGCGGTGCTGCCGGCCGCCGGCTGTGCCTTTGCCGGCGCGCTCGCCGGCGCCTGGCTGCTGACCCTGGTGCCGGGCGAGTTCCTGCGAAAACTCCTGCCCTTCATCCTGTTGGCCTTGTTGCTCTACACCCTGGCGCGCAAGGACCTGGGACGGCACCACACGCCCAGTTTCGCCGCGCGCGCCGAGATGTGGGTGATGTGCGCCGTCGGCTTCGTGATCGGCGTGTATGACGGCTTCTTCGGCCCGGGCACCGGCAGCTTCTTCATCTTCGCGATGGTGCGCATCCTGGGCTATGACTTCCTCAATGCCTCCGCCTGCGCCAAGCTGCTCAACACCACCACCAACCTGGGTGGGCTCCTGCTGCTGGCCCTCAAGGGCCACGTGTGGTGGCATTACGGGCTGGTGATGGCGGTGGCCAACGTCACTGGCAGCCTGCTGGGCGCGCGGGTGGCGCTGAAGTACGGCGCCGGCTTCGTGCGCAAGGTCTTCATGGCGGTCGTGAGCGCGCTGATCCTCAAGACCGCCTACGACGCCTTCCTTCGCTAGGGCGCGACGGCAGGCGTGCTGCTGGGCGCCGGCCAGGCCACCTCGCTGGCCGAGCGCGGCTTGCCGATCGGCGCGGTGGCCTTGCCGATGCGGATGGCGGCCATGTCGGCCTCGCTCGGGTACTGGCCCAGCAGCCAGTAGTCGAACACGCGGCGTGCGAGCGGCGCCGCCGCGCCGGCGCCCCAGCCGGCGTTCTCGACGACCACTGCGACAGCGATCTTCGGATCGTTGACCGGCGCGAAGGCGATGAACAACGAGTGGTCGCGCTGGTGCTCCTCCAGCGCCTTGGCGTTGTACTTGGAGTTGGGCGCCATGCCGACCGCCTGCGCCGTGCCGGTCTTGCCGGCGGCCGGGTAGCCGGCGCCGGCAAACACGCCGCGTGCCGTGCCGCCGGTGACCACCGCGGCCAGGCCCTCGCGGATCACCGCCACATTGGCGGGCTTGTAGCCCAGGTCCTCGGCCGGCGGCTGCTCGACCGGCTTCATCTCGCCGGTGACCGTGTCGCGCGTGCCCAGCACCAGGTGCGGGCGGTGCTTGATGCCGCCGTCGGCCACGATGGCGGTGGCCTGCGCCAACTGCAGCATGGTGAAGGTGTTGTAGCCCTGGCCGATGCCCAGCGAGATGGTTTCGCCGGCATACCACTTCTTCTGCTCGGGGCGCTTGTAGGCGTTGCGCTTCCATTCGGTGCTGGGCAGCACGCCGCGCAGTTCGCCGTGGATGTCGATGCCGGTGATCTGGCCGAAGCCCAGCGGCTTCATGAAGTCGTGGATCAGGTCCACGCCCATCTCGTTGGCCAGCGAGTAGTAGTAGATGTTGCTCGACACCTGGATCGAGCGGCGCATGTCCACATTGCCCAGGTAGCCCTCCGGGCTGCCGAAGCGGTGGCCCCCGAAGTTGAAGTAGCCCGGATCCAGCACCTGGGTGCTGGCGGCGCGCTTGCCGGTCTGCAGCGCCCCCATCGCCATGAAGGGCTTGTAGGTGGAGCCGGGTGGATAGGTGCCGCGCAGCGCGCGGTTGAGCAAGGGCTTTTCGATCGACTCGGAGAGTTCCTTCCAGCTTTCGCTGTCGATGCCCTCGACGAAGAGATTCGGGTCGAAGGTGGGCTTGCTGACGAAGGCCAGCACCTCGCCTGTTTTGGGGTCCAGCGCCACCAGCGCGCCGCGCCGATCGCCGTACGCATCTTCGACCATCTTCTGCAACTTGATGTCGATGCTCAGCATCACCGTGTTGCCGGGCGTGGCCGGATGGCTGGCCAGGCGCCGCACGGCGCGCCCACCGGCCGAGGTTTCCATCTGGTCGACGCCGGTGATGCCGTGCAGGGTCTTCTCGTAGCTCTGCTCGACACCGAGCTTGCCGATGTAGTCGGTGCCCTTGTAGTTGGCCTGGTCCTCCTCGTCCCAATCTTCCATCGCTTCCTTCTCGCGCTGGTTGATGCGGCCGATGTAGCCCAGCACATGGCTGGCGATCTCGCCGTGCGGGTAGTTGCGAAACAGGCGCGCCTTGATCTCCACGCCGGGGAAACGGTAGCGCTGGGCGGCAAAGCGCGCCACCTCCTCGTCGGACAGGCGGGTGCGGATCGGCACCGAGTCGAAGCTGCGCGAGTCTTCCCGCAGGCGCTTGAAGCGGCGGCGGTCGCGCGGCGTGATGTCGACCACCTCGGCCAGGCCGTCGATGGTGTCCTCCACGCTGCCGGCCTTGGAAGGCGTGATCTCCAGGGTGTAGGCCGAGTAGTTGGAGGCCAGCACGATGCCGTTGCGGTCCAGGATCAGCCCGCGGTTGGGCACCACCGGCACGATGGCGGTGCGGTTGCTTTCCGCCTGGTCGGCCAGGTCGTCGTGGCGCACGACCTGCAGGTACACCAGGCGCGAAGCCAGCAGGCCGAATGCCAGCAGCACCGCCAGCGCGATCACCAGCACGCGCCGGCGAAAACGCGCCAGGTCGGCGGCGACATTGCGGATCTCGGTCATGGCGGTGAGAGCTTAGGAAGGCCCGCTCGGTTTCACAAGGGGCGGTTGGCGTCGGGCTCGGGCGCCCGGCGCTGCGGCGCCAGCAAGAGCGCGGTGGCCACGGGCCACAGGGCGGCCTCGATCAGTGGCGCCACCAGCAGCGTCCAGCCCGGGAAAATGCCGCCACCGATGATGCGGATGCTCAACTCGATCAGGTGCGACAGCGCGAACAGCGGCAGCACCTGCAGCGCCTGCGACAGCACCGGATACCACAGCAGGCGCCGGTGGACCATGATCGCGAGGAAGCCCAGCGTGGTGTAGGACAGCGCGTGCTGGCCCAGCATGGCCGACTGCTGCACGTCCATGCACAAGCCGAACACGAAGGCGGTGCCAATGCTGATGCGCGACGGTTGATGCACGCCCCAGAACACGATGGCCAGCGCCAGCAGGTCCGGCATCCAGGCAATGCGGCCCAGCGGCAGCATGTTCAGCAGCAGCGCCGCGATGAGGCTGGCCCACATGAAGACCGGGTTGAGCGGCAGCAGGAGTTGCTGCTGACCAGGACGCATGATCATGGGGCGCGCCCCTCTGCCTTCGCCGCGGGCTTTTCAGCCGGCTTGTCGGCCTTCGGCTTGCTCTCGGGCTTGGCCTTCTCGCTCTTGGCCTTGTCCGCCCTCTCCTTGTCCGCCTTCTTCTTGACGGCCAGCGGCTCGGACGCGGCCGGCTCCGGACGCGGCAGCTGGGAGCCTACAGGCGCCAGCACGAGCACATAGCGCGCGCCAGAAACGACGGCGATCGGCACGCAATGGATGCGGGCAAAGGCCGAGTCGGCGCGGCGCTCGATGCGGTCGATCTTGGCCACCGGGATACCGGCCGGGTAGACGCCGTCCACCCCGCTGGTGGCCAGCAGGTCGCCTTCGCGCAGGTCGGCGTTGGCGGCCATGAAGCGCAGTTCCATGCCGCCGCCATGGGCGCTGGCGTCACCGAAGGCCACGCTGCGCGCGCCGGTGCGCGTGTTCTGCACGGGAATGGACAGGTCGCGGTCGATCACCAGCGTGACTTCACTCGACAAGGGCTGCACCAACGTGACTTGCCCGAGCACGCCGTCGGCATCGATCACCGGCGAGCCCGGTGCGATGCCGTGGGTCTGTCCCTGGTCGATGATCACCTTGCGGGTGTAGGGGTCGGCCGCGTCGTACAGCACCTCGGCGGCGCGGCCGGGGGTGACGGTGGTCTGGCGCAGCTCCAGCAGGGCGCGCAGGCGGGCGTTGTCCTGCGCCATGGCGTCGGCCTGGCTGGCGCGTTCGGCCTGGCGTGCCAGCGCCTTCAGCGCTTCGGCCTCATTGCGCTGCGCGGTCTGCAGGTCGTCGAAGTACTTGCCGCCGCCCAGCACCATCTGCACCGGCTTGAGCGCCAGCCACTGCGCCGGATAGAGGATGGTGCCGATCACGCTGCGGATCGGCTGCACCAGGTGAAAGCGCGCATCGGCCACCATCAGGAACAGCGCCAGCGAGCTGAAGAAAATCAGCTTGGAAAGCGCCGACGGCCCCTGGTTGAACAGGGGCGGCGCGGTGCGATCGAGAGTGCCGAGCGGCATGGCGCTTTATGCCACGAGGTGCACGATTTGGACGTTTAGCCCCACAGTCCCCATGCGCCCTGGCTCCTTCGAGAAACACCGCGGAACCGGCTTTGCCGGGCCGTTGGTGTTGCCCCCGGTAGGGGGTGGGAGCACGACACGCAGTGCGCGCGACCTGGGGGCGAGCATTATTCGCTGGTGAAGATGCTGCCCAGGCGGTCCATGCGTTCGAGGGCGATGCCGCAGCCGCGCACCACGCAGGTCAGCGGGTCTTCGGCCACCAGCACCGGCAGGCCGGTTTCCTCGGCCAGGAGGCGGTCCAGGTCGCGCAGCAAAGCGCCGCCGCCGGTCAGCATCATGCCGCGCTCGGCGATGTCTGCGCCCAGCTCGGGGGGAGTCTGCTCCAGTGCGTTCTTCACGGCCGAGACGATGTTGTTGAGCGGCTCGGTCAGCGCTTCCAGCACTTCGTTGCTGCTGATGGTGAAGCTGCGCGGCACGCCTTCGGAGAGGTTGCGGCCCTTGACTTCCATCTCCTTGACCTCGGAGCCGGGGAAGGCCGAGCCGATGCTCTTCTTGATCACTTCGGCCGTCGGTTCGCCGATCAGCATGCCGTAGTTGCGGCGGATGTAGTTGATGATGGCTTCGTCGAATCGGTCGCCGCCGACGCGCACGCTGCCCTTGTAGACCATGCCCCCCAGCGAGATCACGCCCACTTCGGTGGTGCCGCCGCCAATGTCCACCACCATCGAGCCGCTGGCTTCGCTCACCGGCAAGCCAGCGCCGAGGGCGGCCGCCATCGGCTCTTCGATCAGGTAGACCGAGGTCGCGCCAGCGGCTTCGGCCGCGTCCTTGATGGCGCGGCGCTCGACCTGGGTCGAGCCGCAGGGCACGCAGATGATGATGCGCGGGCTGGGGGTGAGCAGCGTGCGCGGGTGCACCATCTTGATGAACTGCTTGATCATCTGCTCGGTGATCACGAAGTCGGCGATCACGCCGTCCTTCATCGGGCGGATCGCCTCGATGTTGCCCGGCACCTTGCCCAGCATCGCCTTGGCTTCCCGGCCGACGGCCTGGATCACCTTCTTGCCATGCGGACCGCCTTCGTGACGAATTGCAACCACCGAGGGCTCATCCAGGACGATCCCCTTGTTGCGGGCAAAGATCAGGGTGTTGGCGGTGCCGAGGTCGATGGCCAGGTCGGTGGAAAAGTACCGACGGAATGCTCCGAACATGTGCAGGATCCTCTGGGACACGCATGCGCCTTCGGCATGTCGTCGCCCACTTTTTCGTTTTTGAAGGGGGTGATTGATACGTTTTTGCTGCAAAAGCCGGCGCGTTCGCGGGGGTTGCGGCAAAGGCGGGATAATACCTGAATCCCCTCTGGATCCAGCATCCGCGGCCCCTGCCGGGCCACGATTTCAGCCGGTTTTGGCCGGCCTTTTCACCGATGTCCCTGTCCTCTTCCGATATCGCGCGCATCGCTTCGCTCGCCAGGCTCGATCTGGCACCTGACGAAAGCGAGCGCATGCTCACTCAAATCAATGGTTTCTTCGACCTGGTCGAGCGCATGCGCGCCGTCGACACTACCGGCATCGCGCCGCTGGCTCATCCGGTAGCCGCCATCGAAGACGTGACGCTGCGCCTGGCCGAGGACGCGGTGACAGAGCCAAATAATCGCGAAGCAAACCAGAAGAGCGCCCCGGCGGTGGAGGCCGGCCTGTTCCTGGTGCCGAAGGTGATCGAATGAGCGGCACCGAATTGCATCAACTGGGCGTGGCCCAGCTCGCCGGCGTGCTGGCCAAACGCGAGGTTTCAGCGGTCGAAACCGCCCAGCATTTCCTGGCCCGGGTGAAATCGCATCCCGAGCTCGGCGCCTTTGTCGCGCTGAACGAAGAGGCGACGCTGGCGCAGGCCCGCGAAGCCGACGCGAAGATCGGCGCCGGCCAGGCGCCGGCGCTGGCTGGCGTGCCGATCGCCCACAAGGACATCTTCGTCACCACCGACTTCCCGACCACCGCTGGCTCGCGCATCCTGGCCGGCTACCGCTCGCCCTTCGACGCCACCGTGGTGCGCAAGCTGGGCGAGGCCGGCATGGTGAGCCTGGGCAAGCTCAGCTGCGACGAGTTCGCCATGGGCTCGGCCAACGAGAACGTGGCAGTGCCCGCGCTGGGCAGCGACAAGGCGGTGCCGGTGCGCAACCCCTGGGACGCCTCGCGTATCCCGGGCGGCTCCTCCGGCGGCAGCGCCGCCGCGGTGGCGGCGCGCCTGGCGCCAGCCGCGACCGGCACCGACACCGGCGGTTCGATCCGCCAGCCCGCCTCCTTCTGCGGCGTGACCGGCATCAAGCCGACCTACGGCCGCGCCTCGCGCTACGGCATGGTGGCCTTCGCCTCCAGCCTCGACCAGGCCGGCCCGATGGCCCGCAGCGCCGAAGACTGCGCCCTGCTGCTCTCGGCCCTGTGCGGCCCGGACCCGGAGCGTGATTCGACCTCGCTGGACAAGCCGGCCGAGGACTATGCGCGCTCGCTGAACGGCTCGCTGGAAGGCCTGCGCATCGGCGTGCCCAAGGAATTCCTGGGCGAAGGCGTGGCGCCGGGCGTGCGCGCCGCGATCGATGCGGCCCTAGGCGAATACGAGAAGCTGGGCGCCAGGCGCGTGGCGGTCTCGCTGCCGCGCACCGAGCTGTCGATTCCCGTCTACTACATCCTGGCGGCAGCCGAGGCCTCGAGCAACCTGAGCCGCTTCGACGGCGTCAAGTTCGGCCACCGCGCCAAGGACTACCGCGACCTGGCGGACATGTACAGGAAGACGCGCGAGCAAGGCTTCGGCGACGAAGTGAAGCGCCGCATCATGATCGGCACCTACGTGCTCTCGCACGGCTACTACGACGCCTACTACCTGCAGGCGCAGAAGGTACGCCGCATGATCGCCGACGACTTCCAGAACGCCTTCAAGGACTGCGACGTCATCGCCGGCCCCGCCGCGCCCACGGTGGCCTGGAAGATCGGCGAGCACGGCGACGACCCCGTGGCCGACTACCTGGCCGACATCTTCACCCTGCCCGCCTCGCTCGCCGGCCTGCCCGGCATGAGCGTGCCGGCCGGCTTCGACGGCAACATGCCGGTGGGCCTGCAGCTCATCGGCAACTACTTCCAGGAGGCGAAGCTGCTGAACGCCGCGCACCGCTTCCAGCAAGCGACGGACTGGCACCAACGCACCCCCGCAGGATTCTGAAGAGCATGAGCAGCGAGATCGCAAACCCCTTCGAACAACAGCAGCAGGGCCGCCCCACCGGCCCGCTGGTGCAGGGCTACGAAGTCATCATCGGCTTCGAGACCCATGCGCAGCTGTCCACCGCCAGCAAGATCTTCAGCCGCGCCTCGACGGCCTTCGGCGCCGAGCCCAACACGCAGGCCAGCGCGGTCGACCTGGCCCTGCCCGGCACCCTGCCGGTGATGAACAAGGGCGCGGTGGAACGCGCCATCAAGCTCGGCCTGGCGCTGGGCTCCCACATCGCCCCGCGCAGCGTGTTCGCGCGCAAGAACTATTTCTACCCGGACCTGCCCAAGGGCTACCAGATCAGCCAGTACGAGATCCCGGTGGTGCAGGGCGGCTCGGTGTCCTTCTACCTGGGCGAGGAACCGAAGACGGTGCGCCTGGTGCGCGCGCACCTGGAGGAAGACGCCGGCAAGTCGCTGCACGAGAACTTCGTCGGCCAATCGGGCATCGACCTGAACCGCGCCGGCACGCCCCTGCTGGAGATCGTGACCGAGCCCGACATGCGCTCCAGCGCCGAAGCGGTGGCCTACGCCAAGGAGCTGCACAAGATCGTGACCTGGATCGGCATCTGCGACGGCAACATGCAGGAAGGCAGCTTCCGCTGCGACGCCAATGTGTCGGTACGCAAGCCCGGCCAGCCGTTGGGCACGCGGCGCGAGATCAAGAACCTCAACAGCTTCCGCTTCATGCAGCAGGCGATCGACTACGAGATTCGCTGGCAGATCGAGCAGCTGGAAGACGGTATCGCCATCGAGCAGGCCACGGTGCTCTTTGACCCCGACACCGGCGAGACGCGCGCCATGCGCACCAAGGAAGACGCGGCCGACTACCGCTACTTCCCCGACCCGGACCTGCCGCCGCTGGCGATTTCGCAAGACTGGATCGAGCGGGTGAGGGGCGAGATGCCCGAGCTGCCGCGCGCCATGGCGCAGCGCTACGAAAGCGAGCATGGGCTGTCGGCCTACGACGCGACACAGCTCACGCAGAGCGTGGCCCTGGCCAAGTACTTCGATAACGCGGTCGCGGCGGGCGCCGCGCCCAAGCTGGCCAGCAACTGGATCACCGGCGAGATCGCGCGCCGCCTCAACGCCCAGGAGGTCGGCATCGAAGCCGCGCCGGTCAGCGCGCGGCAACTGGCTCAGCTGATCGGCCGTATCGCCGACGGCACGGTGTCGAACAACGCCGCGCGCCAGGTCTTCGACGCGCTGTGGAGCGGCGAAGGATCAGAGGTGGACGCCGTGATCGAGGCCAAGGGCCTCAAGCAGATGAACGACAGCGGCGCGCTGGAAAAGATCGTCGACGAGGTGCTGGCCAAGAACCAGAAGAACATCGACGAATACCGCGCCGGCAAGGACAAGGCCTTCAACGCCCTGGTCGGCCAGGTGATGAAGGCCAGCGCGGGCAAGGCCAACCCGGCCCAGGTCAACGCTTTGCTGAAGTCCCGGTTGGGGTGACGCCGCTGCCGGCCGGCGCCGGCGGCCACAGCTTGGACAGGCGGATCCGCTCCTCGTCGAAGCGGGCGTTGACCCGCTTCTTCTCTTCTTCCTGCTCGCCGATGAAGCGGCTCTGCACCGAGGCGCTGTGCTGGATGTCGTCGAGCTGGCGGCGCAGCGAGCCGGGGGCCTTGGCGATGTCCTTCGAATAGAACTCCATCTCCTCGTCGACCCTCTTGCGGTCCTCGGCCAGCTCGGACAGGCGCTTTTTCGCGGCCTGGATCACGGCGTCGATCTGCGCCAGGGCCTCGACACGTTCGCGCTCGTGCGCGACGGGTGTCGGGTAGCGGATCAGCAGCGCACGCTCGCGGCGCCGCTCTTCCTGGGCGCGCAGCTGCGCCTGCAGGGCCTGGCGCTCGCGCTCCTCGCGCTCGGCCTGCTCGCGCGCGGTGAGCGTCGGGTCGACCTTGCGCTTGATGGTGCCGCTGGGGTTGAGTTCGCGCTGCTCGCGGTCGCTGCAGTCGGCAATCGGCCGGTCGGCCGTGATGGTGCGGCCGCGCGCATCGACGCAGCTGTAGATGCCGGCGCCGGTGGCGGGCAGGTCGCCGCGCTGCTGTTGCTGCGCCTGCGCGCCGCCGGCCCAGGACAGCAGCGCCGCAAGGCTGGCGACGACGACAAACTTGGATTGGCGCACCGGCAACACCCCTGTACTAGATGAGATCGAAAGTCGGGGGCCTCAGGCCGCCCCATAGCGGGTCCGGTACGCCACGACGGCTTCCTTGTGTTCCCGCAGGGCGTCATCGGCCCGGTTGTTCAGATACTGAAGCAAGTCTTCCAGCGTGGCAATCGCGACAACCTGCATACCCAGTTGGTTTTGCACGTACTGCACCGCGCTGTGATCGACGTCGACGCCGTTTTCGGTCGCCTTTTCCTGCCGGTCCAGCGCGATCGCCACCGCATGCGGTGTGGCGCCGGCGGCGCGAATCAGGGCGATCGACTCCCTGACAGCGGTGCCGGCGGACATCACGTCGTCGACGATCAGCACGCGGCCCTTGAGCGGCGCACCGACCAGGGTGCCGCCCTCGCCATGCTCCTTGGCTTCCTTGCGGTTGTAGGCAAAAGGAGTGTTGCGTCCGCGCCGCGCCAGTTCGGCCGCGACGGTGGCGCCCAGCGGGATACCCTTGTAGGCCGGGCCGAAGATCATGTCGAACTCGAGGCCGCTGGCGATCAGCCGGTCTGCATAGAATTCCGCCAGCCGTGCGAGCTTGGCGCCATCGTCGAACAGGCCCGCGTTGAAGAAGTAGGGGCTCATGCGGCCGGCCTTGGTCCTGAACTGGCCGAAGCGCAAGACGTCCGCGTCGAGCGCGAACTGCACGAAGTCCAGGGCGATTTGCCCGCCTTTGCTGCTGCCGGCGCCTGCGCCTGTGATCCCCGAATCTGTTGCCATTGGAGTTTTCCTCGTGTTCAAACTGACCAGCCTCAACCTCAACGGCTCGCGATCCCGGGCCGCGCGCCAAAGCTGGCGACCAGGCCGCGGAACTGGCGCAGGATTGTAGTGAATGGCCAGGAACACTCGCAGCGAGCAGGAGCTCGCGCTTGCCACCCAGTACTTTCGCAGCGGTCGCGCCGAGATGGCCGAGGCCTTGCTGAGGCCCCTGCTCGGGCGCGAGCCGGATCTGGCTCCCGCCTACGAGCTGCTCGCCTACATCCTCGGAAATCGCGGCGACACCATGGCCTGCGAACAAATGCTGACCAAGGCCTCGTCCTTGCCCGGCTGCTCGGCCGAAGCGTGGTTCTATCTCGGCAAGGCCAGGTTGCAGCGCCATGATGCGCGTGCCGCCGTGGGAGCATTCGACAGTGCCATACGCATGGCAGGCCCGTTTTTCGAGGCCTTGCATGAAATGGGCGTGGCGCACAGCGCGCTGGGTGAGCATCCGCGCGCGATCGAATGCTGGATGGCGGCCGCGCCGATGCGGCCTGGCTCGCACGAGTTGCACTTCAACATCGGACGCAGCCTCGAGGAACTGCACCGCTTCGACGAAGCGCTCAAGCACTACGACAAGGCCCTGCAGATCGACAGCACGCTTGCACACGTCTGGGCGAACCGTGGCGTGACGCTGACCGAACTCGGACGCAGCGCCGAGGCCTTGGCCAGCCACGAGCGCGCCCTGGCGCTCCAGCCCGAGGACGCGAAGACCTGGATCAACAAGGCCGTCACGCTGACAGGGCTGCAGCGCCATGCGCAGGCGCTCGCATGCCTACACGAGGCATGGCGACGCGCGCCCGAGACAGACTACCTTCAAGGCATGCGGCTTCACACGAAGATGCAGATGTGCCAGTGGGACGGCCTGGCGCAGGCATTCGACGAGTTGAGCGCGCGCATCCAGCGCGGCGAGAAGGCGTCGACGCCCTTTCCCATGGTGGCGGTCCCGGCCGATCAGGCCACGCTGCTGGCTTGCGCACGCACCTACGCGCACGACAAGCATCCGGCGCAGCCGGCCCCGGCCTTCACGTCGCCGCCCGCCGACCGCAAGATCCGCATCGGCTACTTCTCCGCCGACTTTCACCTCCATGCGACTGCACACCTCATGGCGGGCCTGTTCGAGTGCCATGACCGGCAGCGATTCGAGACATACGCCTTCGCCTTCGGCCCGCAAGTGCGTGACGCCATGCGGGAGCGATTGGTAGCGGCCTTCGACCACTTTGTGGAAGTATCCGATTGCAGCGATGCAGACATCGCCGCGAAGGCGCGTGCGGCCGGCCTGGACATTGCCGTCGACCTGAAGGGGTTCACGCAGGACTGCCGGCCCGGCATCTTTGCGCATCGGGCGGCACCGCTCCAGGTCAACTACCTTGGCTTTCCCGGCACGATGGGGCTCGAGTGCATCGACTATGTCGTCGCCGACGACACGCTGATTCGTCCCGATGAGTTCTGCAACTATGCAGAGAAGGTCCTGCTGCTGCCCGACTCCTACCAGGTCAACGACAACACAAGACCCATCGCCGCGCAGGCGCCTTCGCGCTCCAGCCTCGGGTTGCCGGAGCAAGGCTTTGTCTTCGCCACATTCAACAACAGCTACAAGATCACGCCGGACGTCTTCGATGTCTGGATGCGCCTGCTGTTGCGGGTTCCCGGCAGCGTGCTGTGGCTGCTTCGAAGCAGTGCCGAAGCCGCCACTCGCCTGCAGGAAGAGGCCAGGATGCGGGGGGTCGACGACGCGCGACTCGTGTGGGCCGAGCGGATGGATCTGCCCCAGCATCTGGCGCGGCACGCCTGCGCCGATCTTTTTCTCGACACGGTCCATTGCAACGCCCACACCACCTGCAGCGACGCGCTGTGGGCCGGGTTGCCGGTGCTGACACTGGCCGGGCACCGCTTTGCCTCGCGCGTGTCGGCCAGCTTGCTGAAGGCGGCGGGGCTGCCCGAACTCATCACGCATGACCTTGCGGCGTATGAAGACCTGGCCCTGACGCTGGCGAGTTCGCCGCAGCAGTTGCACGCATTGCGCGAACGCCTCGCACGCAATCGCCTTGAATGCCCGCTGTTCGACACCTCCCTGTTCGCCAGGCGCCTGGAGGCCGGCTTCAAGGCCATGCTGGAGCGGCATCGCCGGGGATTGGCGCCAGACCACATCCGAGTCACCGACCAGATGACGACCCTCCACTGAAAATCAAAACGTGTTCACACTGACAAGCCTCAATCTCAACGGACTTCGTTCCGCCGCCACCAAGGGCGTGGCCGACTGGGTCGCCGAACGCGCGCCGGACTGCGTCTGCATGCAGGAAATCCGCGTCCAGGCCAGCGACATCGAGGGCCGCTTCGAGGAGATGGCCGGACTCAAGGGCCACTTCCATTTCGCCGAGAAGAAGGGCTACGCCGGCACCGCCGTTTATTCGAAGCATGCGCCGAGCGACGTGGTCGTCGGCTGGGGCGACAAGGAGTTCGATGCCGAGGGTCGCTACCTCGAGCTGCGCTTCGATACGCCCAAGCGCAAGTTTTCCGTGATCAGCTGCTACTTCCCCAGCGGTTCTTCGGGCGAGGAGCGGCAGGCCGCCAAGTTCCGCTTCCTGGCCGGCTTCTTCCCGCACCTGCTCGCGCTCAAGCGCGAGCGCGAATTCGTGCTGTGCGGCGACATCAACATCGCGCACCAGCAGGCCGACCTGAAGAACTGGCGCGGCAACCAGAAGAACAGCGGCTTCCTGCCCGAAGAGCGGGCGTGGATGACGCGCCTGCTCGACGCGGGCGCGGAGGGCGCAGGCCTGGTGGACGTCTATCGCCTGCTCAAGCCGGACACCACCGAGGAGTGCTACACGTGGTGGAGCAATCGCGGCCAGGCCTACGCGAAGAACGTGGGCTGGCGGCTGGACTACCACCTGGCGACCCCCAACATCGCGAAGCTGGCCCAGAGCGAGCAGATCTTCAAGACCATCAAGTTCAGCGACCACGCGCCGATCACGGTGGACTACGAGTTCACCCTGTAGCGCTGCGCGCGCACTTCGCGCGGCAAATCCTGCGTTTCGTCGCAAGGCGATGGAAGGCGGTGGCACGCGGCGCGATCGTGGGGGCCTCACTTCATCAGGAGCTCCCATGAAATCCCCGACTGCCACCCCGGCGCGCAGCGCACTTTGCGTCGCCATCCTGCTCACGCCCCTGGGCGCGCTGGCTGCCGACCTGCAGCTGAGCGTGGTCGACGGCCCGGCGCAGCCGGCCACGCTCTACGTCGCGCTGTACGACAGCGCCGAAGGCTACGCGGCCAACAAGACGCTGGCCGCGCAAACCGCCCCGATGAATGGCGGCAGCGCCACGCTGTCCTTCCGTGGCCTGGCGCCCAAGCGCTACGCGCTGCGCGTGTTCGCCGACGAGAACGGCAACGGCAAGCTGGACACCAACCTCATGGGCATGCCGACCGAACGCTACGGCTTCTCCAACGATGCGATGGGCAACCGCGCCGCGCCGGGTTTCGATGCCGCCGCCTTCCCGCTCGACGCCGATCAGCAGGCCGTGATCCACCTGCGCTGAGGTCCGCCATGCAAAGACGTGAACTACTGCGCCTGCTGGCCTCGGCCGGCGCGGCGCCTCTCTTCGCTCCTTTCTCGCGCGCCGCACAGCCGGATGCTTGGCAGGCGCAGTTCGAGGCTTCCGACGCGCCGTGGAAGCTGGGCTTCGCCACGCCGCCGGACGATCTGCCGCTGGCGCCAGCGACCGTGCGAGGCCGCTTTCCGGACGCGCTGGCCGGCACGCTCTACCGGATCGGCCCGGCCGGCCACGACCTGGGCGGCGAGCGCTACCACCACTGGTTCGACGGCGACGGCATGGTGCAGCGCTTCCTGATCGAGGGCTCACGGGTGAGCCACCAGGGCCGCTATGTCGCGACGCCCAAGCGGGTGGCCGAACTGCGCGCCGGGCAGCGCCTGACCGAGGCCTTCGGCACCGTGCCGCCGGGCGCCGAGCCGCCCAGCTCGGCCGACAGCATCAACGTCGCCAACACCAGCGTGCTGCCGCTGCAGGGCGAGGTGCTGGCGCTGTGGGAGGGCGGCTCGGCCACGCGGCTCGACGCGCGCACGCTGGACACGTTGGGCACCAGGGCATGGCGCGCCGACCTGGCGGGCATGCCCTTCTCGGCGCACCCCAAGGTGGAGCCGGACGGCACCATCTGGAATTTCGGCGTGAGCGCCAGCCAGAGCCTGCTGGCGCTCTACGAGATCGCACCCGAAGGTGCGCTGCGCCGCGCCGAGGTGCTGCCGGTGGCGCAATTGCCGATGGTCCATGACTTCGCCGTCACCGCGCGCCACCTGGTCTTCCTGATGCCTCCGCTGGTCTACGACAGCCTGCGCAAGCAAGCCGGCGCCAGTTTTCTCGACGCCCACGTGTGGCGGCCGGAACTGGGGCTGCGGGCCCTGGTGGTCGACAAGAAGGACTGGCGCCGGCGCCAGCTGTTCAGGCTGCCCGCCGGCTTCCTGTTCCATGTGGGCAATGCATGGGAAGAGGAAGGCACGCCACGCGGCACGCGGATCCACATCGACTACGTGCGCTCGGAGAGCGCCGCCGGTGTGTTCACGTCCGAACGCGAAGTGATGCGCGGGCGCTGGTTGCCCCGGCCCAGGCCCCAGCTGACCGTCGCCACGCTGGACCTGCGCACCGGGCGGGCCACGCAGAACACGCTGCCGCTGGACGCCGAGTTCCCGCGCATCGATCCGCGTCGCGTCGGCCTGCGTCACCGCAGCGTGGTGCATGCGACCCAGTCGGAAGACGGACTGCCGGGCTTTCGCGCCATTGCGCGCACCAACGTCGAGACCGGGCGTTCGCAACGCTTCGTCTACGGCAGGCAGGCGATGGTGGAGGAGCACGTGTTCGTGCCGGACGGCAAGGGGCCGGGCTGGATCCTGGGCACCGTGCTGGACGTGGCTCAGAGGAAAACGGTGCTGTCCTGCTTCGCGGCCGATCGGTTGGCCACCGGGCCGGTGGCGCAGGCGACGCTGCCCTACGCCTTGCCGCTGGGCCTGCACGGGAGCTTTGTGCCGGCCTGATGCGAAGCGCAGGCCGGCGGCTCAGCCCTTGCCCAGGGGCGGGCGGCCGAACAGGCTGGAGGCATTGCACAGCGGCCCGAGCTCGGCCGCCGCCGCCAGCAGCACCGGCGCCAGCTCGCGCATGCGCGCCACGGTCAGCCGCACGCGCGGCCCGGCGATGCTGATGACGCCGATGGCCTCGCGGCGTCGCATCACCGGCGCGGCGAGGGTGCTCATGCCGGGCGCGAACACCTCGTCGATCATGGCGTAGCCGTTGGCGCGAGCGGCATGCACAAAGCCCAGGAGGTCCTGCACGGTGGTCGGTGCATTGGGGCCGTATTCATGAGGGGTGCCGAAGCCCTGGCGGCTCACCAGTTCCAGCGCGCGCTCGTCGCTCATGGTGAGCAGCCAGGCGTGGCCGGAGGCGGTGCAGGACAGGCGCGCGTCCATGCCCATGTCGGGGTCGTAGCGCAGGCCCTGGCCGCCCACGCCTTGCGCCTTGGCGACCCAGGTCAGCCGGTCCTCGTCGACGATGGAAAAGCGCACCAGCTCGCCCGATTTCTGCGCCAGGCGCTCGAGCAGCGGCTGGGCGATGTCGACGGTGCCTGCGCTGCTGAGGTAGCCCAGCCCGAGCGAGGCCACCTTGGTGGTGAGCAGGTAGTCGCCCTGCCGCCGCGCCTGCCTCACGTAGCCGCGCCGCTGCAGCTCGGCCAGCAGGCGGTGGCAGGCGCTCAGGGGAATGTCCAGTTCGGACGCCATCATTGCCAGCGGCAAGCCGTCCGGATGGCCAGCCAGGTGCTCCAGCAGCGACAGTCCGCGATCCAGTGCAAGGCTCATGAGGCTTGATTTTGCATTAAGAAACGTCTTTCCAATTTGGAAAGCGTTTCACAGGACGACTCCAAGAATCGTCACCCAATGAAAGACAGCATCTTCATCCTCAACGGCCCGAACCTGAACCTGCTGGGCGTGCGCGAGCCGCACCTGTATGGCAGCACCACCTTGGCCCAGGTCGAACAGTTGTGCCGCGATGTGGCCGGCGAGCTCGGCCTCGAGTGCGAATTCCGCCAATCCAACCACGAAGGCTACCTGGTGGACTGGGTGCAGGAGGCGCGCGAACGGGGCGCCGGGGTGGTCATCAACCCGGCCGGCCTGTCCTTCCGCTCGATCCCGCTGCTGGACGCGCTCAAGACCCTGGAGCGGCCGATCGCCGAGGTCCACATCACCAACATCCATCGCCGCGACGCGCTCTACCAGCATTCCCTGGTGTCTCTGGCCGCCACCGGCGTGATCTGCGGCTTCGGCCCCTATGGCTACGAGATGGCGATCCGGGCCGTGGCCCGGCAGATGGCCGCCGCAACCTGATTCCACACAAAGAGGAGACCATGAGATGAACCATCGCATCGACCGCCGCTCGGCCCTGCTCGCAGGCGCCGCGCTCGCCGCCACCGCCGCGACGCCCGCCTGGGCGCAGGCCCAGCCCACGCTGCGCTTTGCCGCCGTGTTCTCGGACAAGGACATCCGGGCCGACATGATGAAGATGTTCGCCAAGGACATCGAGGCCGACTACAAGATGGAGGTGTTCCTCAACTCGACCCTGTTCCGCCAGGGCACCGAGCTGGTCGCGCTGCAGCGCGACAACCTGGAGATGGGCAACATCGGGCCGCAGGACATCGCCAAGCAGCTGCCGGCCTGGTCGCTGCTCACCTCGGCCTACCTGTTTCGCGATGCCAACCACCTGAACCAGTTCTTCGCCAGCGACCTGGGCGCGCAGATGAAGAAGATGGTCGAGGACGAGCTCAAGGTGAAGATCCTCGGCCCCACCTTCTTCGGCACGCGCCAGGTGGGCCTGCGCCCGAAGAAGAAGATCAGCGTGCCGGCGGACCTGGCCGGCGTGAAGCTGCGCATGCCCGCCGGCGAGGCCTGGCAGCTGCTGGGCCGCTCGCTCGGCGCCAACCCGACGCCGGTGGCCTACGCCGAGACCTACACCGCGCTGCAGACCGGCACGGTGGACGGGCAGGACAATCCGCTGCCCAACGTGCAGAACATGAAGTTCAACGAGGTGATGTCGCAGATCGTGCTGACCTCGCACCTGGTGGGCTACGACCTGCTCACCGTCAACCTCAAGACCTGGCGCGCGATGCCGCCGGCCAAGCAGCAGGCTTTCCAGGTGGCCGCCGACAAGGCCATCGCCTGGAGCACCGCCGAGCACCTGAAGAAAGAAGCGGAACTGGCTGAAGGCTTCAAGCGCAGCGGCCTGGAGGTGTACGCGCCGAACCTCGCGGCCTTCCGCGAGCACGCGCAGAAGGTCTACCTGGCCTCGGACGACGCCAAGGCCTGGCCGCCCGGCATGCTCGACAAGATCAACGCCATGAAGTGATCCCGCCTGCGCCGCGCCGACGCACCCGCGCCGGCGCGGCGTCGGCATGCCTGACTCCACCGGGCCTGAACCACCCCACATGCTTCGAAACCTCATGCCAACCTTGCGACACCTGGCCGACGGCGTCGCCGCCGCCCTGCTCGCGGTCATCTTCGTCGCCTTCATCCTGCAGATCGCGCTGCGCTACCTGTTCGACTGGCCGGTGGGCTGGACGGCGGAGCTGTCCGTCATCGCCTGGCTCTGGCTCGTGCTGTGGGGCGCAGCCTTCGTGCTGCGCGACGACGAGGAGATTCGCATCGACC
>DATILH010000128.1:0-59324 GCA_035476655.1 Variovorax sp. | reverse complement strand
CAGCCGCGCCACGTTGCGCGAGTCGCCATGGAAGTCGTCCCATGAAGGTCGATCTCAATCGACGCCGCCTTTGGACTCACCGCAGATTCCGTCTCTGACCAATTGATTGGAGAGGTCTCCGGCGGGCAGCTTCCCAAGCTTCATACGAGGGTTCGATTCCCTTCGCCCGCTCCAAATTCTGCAATAGGCCCTTCGGGGCCTTTTCGCATCTGATCTACACCGTCTCAGAACATGCCCGACAGCAGCAGCCGATCGGGCCCGAGCCGGTCAAGCACGAACTCATGGTCGGCATCGGAAAACACGAAGCAGCCTTCGCTGCGGCCGAGCTTGCCGTGCGTCTGCAAGATCGTGGGGCCGACATACCAGGCGCTGTGGATCACGATGGCGCGCGGTTCTGCGTTGCTGTTGCTGCCATCCAGCCCGGCAAGGCGTATCGAGCGGCCGTGCTTGCCGAGATAGCGCTCCCCGGTGCGGTAGGCGCCTTCCGAACTTGCGTTGGAGCCGGGCTCGTTCGAGAAGCGCTGCACCCGGCCGATGTGCTGCGGATCGGAGCCGCGGCCGTGGGCGACGAGAAGGCTTTCGAGAACGCGGCCTTCACGCATGTCCAGCAGATGAAAGCGCGGCACGCTGGAGGGCAGGGCGTAGTCGGCGATGGCCACCAGGTCGTGGTTCGGGATGGCCGGCCCCAGGCGTTCGAGTTCGGAGCGTGCCCTCGCGATCAGGATTTCGTCGGGGGATGCGATGGCGGCCCGTGCCAGGCGAGGCGCCGCGCCGATCCATCCGATGCCGGCGAGCGCGGCAGACGCAAGGAGGAAGCGTCGCGTGGGTGGGGATGCTCTGGAAGTAGTCACCGCAGGACAGATCAGGCCGCGGCGCCGGAGTTCCGCTGGCAGCAGGCAGGCACTGTCGCCCAGGCGCCAGCGCTTCCTCCCCAAGAGAAGGGATGCATCGGGCGCAGGCAGGTAAAGAACCTGGTTGGGCCCTTGAGGTGCCGCGCGCGCGGGATCATCATCACGGCCCGCCGACGCCAAGCAAGAAGAAGGAGGCGTGCCATGTCCTTCCGTCCGAGCACCCTGAGGGCCCTATCGAGTGCAGCGGCCGTGGCACTGTTCATTGCCGGCTGCGGTGGGGGCGATGGGGGGGGCAGCAGCAGCAAGCCGGCGACCGCCGCCATCGGGAAGGACCCGATCGCCATTGCCGCGGTGCGCCCCGGTGCGTCGCCCTTCATCGCGTTCGTCGACCTGCAACTGCCCGATGCCGACGACGACGCGCTGGCCGCCGTGCATTGGCGCATCGATCCCAAGCCGGGCAGCTTGTCGAAGGCGGTGGACGTGCGCCTCGCTATGGCCTACCTGGAGCGCCGCGGCTACAGCGCCAGCGCCGATGGGCGTCTGACGATCCCGGTCTTCGGCCTGTATGCCAACCACACGAACCAGGTCGACCTGGAGTTGCAGTTCGGCGATGGCACCGTCCGTTCCCTGCGCACCGAAATCCAGACGGCCGCTTACCTTGACCCAGCCGGCATCTACGACCGCCCGCGCATTCTGAAGCCACGCGCGGCAGGGGAGGCGCTGGGCTTGGACTTCTTCTACATGCGTTCCACGCTGGGCCCTCCGGTGGTGGTCGACAGCGACGGCCAGACGCGCTGGGCCGTGCCCGGGACGGGAAGTTCGAACAGCTCGCTGTTCCACGGCACCGGCTTCGTCATCGGCGACGCGGCTGCGCCGCAGCTGCGCCGGCTGGAACTGGACGGGACGGTGCGCGAACTCCAGTTGCAACTGCCGGGCATCACCAATTTCCATCATGCGATCGATGCCGGCAAGCGGGGCGTGCTGGTCGAGCTGGATGCCAACATCAACGGGGTGTCGATCATCGAGAGCATCCTGGCCGACATCGACCCGGATACGGGCGAGGTCTTCAGGCAATGGGACCTGGCCGACACGCTGTCGCGCCACATGCAAAGCCGGGGCGACGATCCGAGCACCTTCGTGCGGCCAGGCGTCGACTGGTTCCACATGAACGCGGCCACCTACGATCCGCGCGACGACTCGCTGATCGTCTCCAGCCGCGAGAACTTTGTCGTCAAGATCGACTACGCCAGCGGCGACCTCGTGTGGATCCTCGGCGATCCGACCAAGTATTGGCACGGCTTTCCCTCGCTGGCGGCCGGCAGCCTGGTGCTGGCCGCCGGTGGGCTGTACCCGATCGGCCAGCATGCCGTGTCTGTCACGCATGACGGCTTGCTGCTGCTGTTCAACAACGGCCTGGCCTCGTTCAATCAGCCGTCGGGCGCGCCGATCGGCGAGAACCGCAGCTACAGCGCGGTGTCGGCCTATGCCATCGATATTGCGTCCGGTACCGCGCACGAAGCCTGGCGCTTCGACTACGGCCAGAGCATCCTGTCGGACATCTGCTCCAGCGCCTACGAGGCTGGTGCGGGCGCCTCGGTGCTGGTGTCGTATGCGGTGGCCGACGGACGCACCCATGCGCGCCTGGTCGGCCTGGACGACAACCGGCGTGTGGTGTTCGACTTCGAGTACGCCACCTCGGCCTGCGACACCAGCTGGAACGCCAAGCCGATTGCCTTGGACGCGCTGCACTTCCAGTGAACCATCAGTTACCGATCTCCCAGCCACCCACTTGAAATGGGCAATCTGCACTTTTAGACTCGACTGACTTCCTGGAGTGAAGCGGCCGTGGTCCGAAGGCAAGGCACATCCGTTCAGCGCGAAGACATCAGTCCTGCAGCGGCGGGCGGGCAGGAGGACCTGCTCGGCGCCTGCCAGTCCCTGCTGGCCCCGCTGGCGCA
Organism: Variovorax sp.; assembly: GCA_035476655.1. Lineage (GTDB taxonomy): Bacteria > Pseudomonadota > Gammaproteobacteria > Burkholderiales > Burkholderiaceae_C > Variovorax. The sequence continues at coordinate 56,515 of DATILH010000128.1, read as the reverse complement.
GCTGACGGTCGCACACGGCTTGCCCTTCGCGCGGCTCCAGGAGGTGCTGAAAACCGCAGTCATCGATGCGGCGCGGGCGGCGCATCCCGGCGTGGCGGCCCACCGCTCGGTCAGCCGCATCAGCGCGGCCACCGGGCTCAACCGGCGGGAGGTCAGCCGGCTGGTGCAGCCGAAACCGCTCGGCGCGCCGCCGCGCGGCTCACTGGCCACGCAGGTCTTCACGCGCTGGCTAAGCGATCCGGCCTTCAAGGCAGTGCAAGGGCGTGCCTCGGGCCGCCCCATGGCACTGCCCCGCCAAGGTCCAGCGCCGAGCTTCGAAGCGCTCGCCCAGTCGGTGACGCGCGACGTGCATCCACGCAGCCTGCTCGAGGAGTTGTGCCGGCTCGCCCTGGTGCGATGGGACGAGGGCGACGATCGCGTCTACCTTCTGCGAGAGTCCTTTGTCCCCCAGGGCGACATGGCGCGCATGCTCGGCTTCCTGGGAGCGAACGTGGGCGACCATCTGTCGGCTGCCGTGGCCAACGTGCTGTCCGGCGGTACGCGCCACTTCGAGCAGGCACTGTTTGCCGACGAACTTTCGTCGGAGTCGCTGGCGCGGGCACGCGAACTGGTCACGGCTCAGTGGCAGGTTCTCCTTTCTGCGTTGGCCCCCGCCTTGCGCGCATTGATCGAGGACGACCGTAGCGCCGGCCGGCCGCAGGACCAGCGCCTTCGCATCGGCTTGTATGCCTATACCGATGCAATGCCGAACGCGGGCCACCCGGCCGCGGCGGCGTCGCCTGTTGCCAAACCCAAGGAGCATTGAAAATGAACCAGCCCGGATCTCTCTTGATCACGCGCCTGTGGCGCACAGTCGCCGCGGCGCTGGCCATGGGCGCCATCCTGGTGGCCTGCGGGGGTGGCGGCGGGGCAAGCGTCAGCTTTGGAAGTGGGGTGGACACGGGCGGCACCGGCTCCTTCGCATCAGGCCGCGTTGCCGGGTTCGGCTCGATCATCGTGAACAACGTGCGCTTCGAGGACAGCAGCGCTAGCGTCACCGATGACGATGGACGCAGCAGGTCTCGCGACGAACTGAGGCTCGGGATGGTGGTCGAGATCCAGTCCGGCGCCATCACGCAAGGCACGGCCGCGACCCTGGGCTCCGCAACCGCGAGCGCAGTGAACATCGCCAGCGAAATCAAGGGACCGGTGCAGGCCATCGCCGGCAGTTCGCTCACCGTGCTCGGCCAAGGCGTGATCGTGGTTGCGACGACCTTGTTCGAGGATGGCCTGAGCCTGCAGGCGATTCGCGTGGGCGATATCGTCGAGGTCTATGGATTCATCGGCGCGAACGGACAGATCACGGCCACCCGCATCGAGCGCGAGGACGCCGGCACCAGCAACTTCAAGTTGCGCGGCTTCGTCGCCAACTTGAATACGACGGCCCGTACCTTCTCGATCGGCGGCGCGACCATTTCGTACGCCAGCGTCGTGCCGCTGCCATCCCTGGCCAACGGCAACTTCGTCCGGGTGCGAGTCAACACGGTGCAATCGGCGGGCGTTTGGACCGCCACGCGCATCGAAGTGCGCCGGCCCTTCGACAACCGCGGCGAGGCCGAGATCGAAGGTATCGTCACGGCCTACCCGGGCAGTGGCACGAGCTTCCAGGTGAATGGCCTGCCGGTGGATGCGTCGGGTGCAAGGTTCAAGGACGGCTCGATTGCCAACCTGGCGCTCGGTGCACGGGTCGAGGTCGAGGGCGCGGTGCTCAATGGCGTACTCATGGCGCGCGAGGTGGAGTTCAAGGACGTCGCCGATGAGGGCAAGGTCGAGGTGAAGGATGTGATCCAGTCGGTCAATCCGCCATCCGGCTTCGTGGTGCGGGGCGTGCGCTTCTTCCACGACTTCGCAACGCGCTTCAAGGATGGCACCGCGGCCCGCCTCGTGCCGGGCGCGCGCGTGGAAGTCAAGGGAAGCCTGACTGCCGGCGGGGCAAGTGTGCACGCCGACGAGGTCGACTTCGAGTGAGTGCGCTGGCGAACACGCCCGCCAGTCCCTCGGCGTGGAGCGCCGGGATCAAGTTCTTCCACTGGCTGGTGGCGGCGCTGATCCTTGTGCAGTTCGTGCTCGGCTGGCTGGCGGCGACTTGGCCGCTCTCGCCGACCAAGCTCAACCTCTTCGTCTGGCACAAGTCCATCGGCATGCTGGTGCTTGCGCTGGTCACGCTCCGGCTTGTGTGCCGCCTGGCAACGCGGGCGCCGGCGCTTCCACCGGACATGCCAGGCTGGGAGCGTGTCTCGGCGCATGCGAGCCACGTTCTGCTCTACGTGCTGATGGTCGCCATGCCGATCTCGGGCTGGGTTGTCAGTTCGGCCTCAGGCGTCCCGTTCAAGATATTTCGCCAGCTGCCGCTGCCCGCGATCGTGGCGGCGGACAAGCACGCTGCGGAACTTGCGGCGCTCGTGCACTTCTTACTCGGCATGGCCTTCGCGGCCCTGCTCGTGGTGCATATCGCTGCGGCGCTGCGGCACCACTTCGTGAAACGCGACGGGGTGCTGGTCCGTATGCTGCCTGCAAGGAAGTCATGAAGAACCTGAAGTCGAAGAACTCCGCCTTCCTTGCCTTGCTGGTGCTTGGCGCCGCATGCCAGGGCGCATGGGCGGCCGACTGGAAGATGGACCCGGCCGCCAGCCGGCTCGAATTCGCCGCCACCTTCGAGAGCGCCCATGCGCCGGGGGTCTTCAAGGAATTCGACGTGCAGGTGAAGGGCTTCGACCCGGACAAGGCACCCACCGGCCGTCTCGATGTGAACATCAAGGTGGCCAGCGCGGACATGGCAAGCACCGACATCAACAAGGCCATCGCCGGCAAGGAATGGTTCGACTTTGCACGCTACCCGAGCGCCGAATTTCACGCGAGCGACATCCGCCCCGCATCGGCGGGCCGCTACCTCGCTCGCGGCACGCTGGCGCTCAAGGGCGTGCAGCAGCCGGTCGAGGTGCCATTCACCTGGACGGCATCGGGCGACGGCGCCAGCATGGAAGGGCAGTTCGTCGTCAAGCGCTTGCCTTTCGGGATCGGGACCGGCGAATGGCTGTCGACCGACGTCATCGGCCCCGATGTCACGGTGAAGTTCCGCGTGCGGCTGCGCAAGGCGAGCTGAGGTCTCGATGCTGCGTTGCGCGCATTGGCTTTGCATATCTCTGGTGCTGTGGACGGCGGGCTGCGCGCAGCTGCCGCCTCGCGAAGCTGTACCGGCGGCGGCAGCAACTGCGCCGGCGGGCTTCCCGGCGCGGGACTACGAGCGGCTCGCCGCACAGGGCAGGGCGGTCTACCGGGTCGACCCGGTCCGTTCCCTGGTCGTCATCACGGTGCGCCGTGCCGGCTCGCTGGCGCGGCTGGGGCACGATCATGTGGTGGCGGCCCGAGCGGTGCAAGGCTACGTTGCGCCCGACGAGGGCCGTGCCGACCTCTACCTGCCGCTCGCCGAACTCACGGTGGACGAACCGGCGTTGCGCGCGCAGGCGGGCTTCGATACGCAGCCCACCGCAGCCGACGTCGAGGGCACGCGGGCCAACATGCATGACAAGGTGCTCGAGACGCAACGCTTTCCCCATGCCTTCATTCGCGTGAGCAGCGTCGAGCGCAGTACAAGCGGCGCGCGCCTGCAGCTTGCGCTGGTCCTGCACGGCGTGACGCACAACTTCGACGTGCCGGCGCAGGTGCAAGCCACCGGCAGCGAACTGCGAGTGGAGGGCTCGCTGGCCTTCAAGCAATCCGACTTTGGCATCGTGCCTTTCTCCATCCTTGGCGGTGCGGTCCAGGTGCAGGATGCGTTGGACCTGCGCTTTGCGGTCCGGGCCGTTCGCGGCATGGACGATCGGTGATGACGACCATCCCTTTCTCCGCTCGGCGCGGGGCCGTCCGCCTCTTGCTGGCCGTTGCGCTGCTGACCCTGCATGCACCATTGCCGGCGCAGGAGGTGCTGATCGAGACGGCCGGCAAGGGCGAACTCATCACCGTCACCGCTTCGGCCGAAATGCAGGTCGACGCCCGCACGGTGTGGGGCGCGATTTCCGACTACGACCACCTCGCCGAATTCATCCCGGACATGCACAGTTCGCGCGTGATCCAGCGAGAAGGCGACAAGGTGCTGGTCGAGCAGACCGGCCAGATCGGCTTCCTGGTCTTCCAGCAGCCCGTGGAAGTGAGGCTGGAGGTGCACGAGTCGCCGCAGCGGCGCATCGCGGCGCATGCCGTGGGCGGCAACCTGAAGGAGATGGAAGGCCTCTATGCCCTGGAGAGCCTGCCGTCGGGCGCGGTGCGGCTCACCTATTCCGGGCGCTTGGTGCCGGACTTCGCCGTGCCGCCGGTCATTGGCAGGCTGGTAGTGCGCAACCTTCTGTCCAAGCAGCTCACGGCGCTGGTGCACGAAATCATGAGACGCGACCTGGCGGCGCGTGCGGCGCCGCAGGCGCAATAGCGAGCCATGGCGCGCCGCGCGCCGCACGAGTCAGTCGCCCTACCGCGCCGCGTCCCGCACCGGCAAAAAGTGCTGCCGGATGCGCTGCGCCACGATGCTCGGGTGGCGGCGCAGCGCGCGGGTGGCGTACTGGCCGATGAACAGGCCATCCAGGTTCAGCTCCACGCTGGCGAAATACTGGTCCAGCGATGCGCCCGCGTCGAAGAGGCAGCGCTCCAGCGATTCGAAGGTGCCGCCGTCGCCTGCCGCCGGCGCGCCGACGGCGCTGATGCGGTAGGTGTAGGCATTCGATGCCAGGCTTTGGACTTGGACCAGCGGTTTCATCTAGCGTACTTGTCTTTGCGGGCGGTTCCAATGGCACATAGCCGCGATGGTCAAGGCAAGGGCAGGCTGCGTAAATAGTCCAATTGGACCGGTCCACGGTGCCGGCGCTTTGGGCAGAATGGCCGCTGGGCCCTTTTGATCCCAGTGCTTTCTCTCCCGTGTCCATGCTGCTGCCGCCCCGAATCCTTCTTATCGACGACCACTCGCTGTTTCGCTGCGGGCTGCGCATGGTGCTTGGCGCTGCCATCCCCGACCTGGAGGCTACGGAAGCAGCTTCGCTCGAAGAGGCGATGCGCGTGTCCATGGCCGACCCGGCGCTGGTGCTGCTCGATATCCAGCTGCATGGCCTCAACGGCCTGGAAGGCATCGCCCTCGTCAAGCGCAGGTGGCCCCAGGCGGCGGTGGTGATACTTTCATCGGAGGTCTCTCCCCAGAAGATCCGGACAGCAATGGAGCGCGGCGCTGCGGCCTTCGTCTCGAAAGCCGATCCGGCGGACAAGATCCTCAATGTGATCGCCCAGGTGCGCCGCGGCCTGCCGGTGGGTGACGACGCTTCAATGCTGCAGGCCGGGCACGCGGGCGCACACGAGCAACAACTGCTGACACCGCGCCAGAGCGAGGTGCTCGACCTGATCTGCCAGGGCCTGTCGAACAAGGTCATTGGTCGCCGGCTCAACCTGTCCGAGAACACGGTGCGCGGCCATGTGCAGGCAGTGCTGGCGGCGCTGCAAGTGTCGAGCCGCTCCGAGGCCGGCTTTGCGGCGCGCCAGCGCGGCATCGTGGCCTGATGGTCGCCACCCAGCGCTTGCCCGAAGACCGCATGCTGGTCGAGCAGCTGCGGCTGCAGTTGGGCAACGTGGGCAGTTCGGTGATCCCGACGCTGCTGGTGGCGCCGATCCTGGTCTGGGTGCTGGCCAACGAAGTCAACGCGCTGGCCATGTGCGCCTGGTGCGCTGTCATCGTCGCCCTCAAGCTCTTCCTGGCGTGGGATGCGCGGCGCCTGCTGGCCGGGGTGATCACGCCGGAACAGGCGGGTGGCCTGCTGCGGCGCAAGCTGGTGCTCAACCTCATCGACGGGTTGGCCTGGGGTGCGCTGGCATGGGCTGCACTGGGCACCACCTCGGTGGCCGGCAGCGTGCTGGTGGTGGCGGTGCTGGCCGGCGTGGCAGGCAGTTCCATGTCTTCTCTGGCGCCGGTGCTGCCCTTGTTCGTCGTGTTTGGCGCCGCCGAGGCGGTGATGCTGTCCAGCAGGCTCTGGACCTTGGACGATCCGGCCTACAAGACCCTGGCCGTGGTTGCGGTGCTCTATATCGTGGCCCTGGTCGGCCAGGCCCGCAACGGTGCGCGCGCGGCCCGCCGCGCGATTGCGCTGCGCTTCGAGAACTTCGACCTGATCGAGCGCCTGCACATCGAGACCGAGCATGCGCAGGCAGCGCACCACGCGGCCGAAGAGGCCAACCTGGCCAAGTCGAAGTTCCTGGCCGCCGCCAGCCACGACCTGCGCCAGCCCATCCATGCGCAGGGCCTGTTCCTGGAGGTGCTGGCGCGCAGCCGGCTCACGGTCGAGCAGCAGGCCGCGCTGGCCAATGCGCGCGCCACCTGGCAGGCCTCGGCGGAGATGCTCGACACCCTGCTGGATTTCTCGCGCCTCGAGGCCGGCGTGGTGCAGCCGATGCTGCAGGTGTTCGCCTTGCAGCCGCTGCTCAACCGCATCGAGAACGAGCTGGCGCCGCAGGCCGATGCCAAGGGCATCGTCTACCGTTCGCGGGAGACGCGCGCCGTGGTGCATGCCGACCCGGCGCTGGTGGGCTTGATCCTGCGCAACCTGGTGTCGAACGCAATCCGCTACACGGAGCGCGGCGGCGTGCTGGTGGCCTGCCGCGCGCGCGGCGACAGCACGGTGCTCGAGGTCTGGGATACCGGCGTCGGCATCGAACCGGCGCAGCACCAGGCGATCTTCAGGGAGTTTCACCAGTTGGGCAATGCGGAGCGCGATCGGCGCAAGGGACTAGGGCTTGGCCTGGCGATTGCGCAGGGGCTGGCCCGCGCGCTCGGGCAGGAACTCCGGCTGGCCTCGGTGCCGGGACGCGGCAGCGTCTTCAGGCTCTGCCTGCCCATCGCCCGTGTCGCCGTGGTGGCCGAGGAGTGCAGCGACAGCTTGCCGGCCCCGCTGCGCGCCTTCAATGTGCGCGTGCTGGTGGTCGACGACGACGAAACGGTGCGCGCCGGCATGCGGCAACTGCTCGAAGTCTGGGGCTGCGAATGCGATGTGGCCGACTCGATCGAGGAGGCGCAGGCGTGTGCGCGCGCCAACGCGCCGGACCTGGTGATCGCCGACTACCGGCTGCGCGAGCAGCGCACCGGCGCCGAAGCCGTGGCTACGCTGCGCGCGGAGTTCGGCGCGCAGCTGCCCTGCCTGCTGATCACCGGCGACACCGCGCCGCAGCGGCTGCGCGAAGCGGTCGCGACCGGCGTGCCGCTGCTGCACAAGCCGGTACTGCCGGGCGAGCTGCATCGCGCCATGGGCTACCTGCTGAGCGGGCGCGCGCTGGACTCTTCCTTCGCCGGGCTGGAAGCGCTGCGAGCCTGAGCGCTGGACCGCGCTTGTGTGCTGGGCCATCATCTGCCCACGATGGCGACGTGCACGATCCGCGCCGCGGCTGCGGCGCTCCTCCTGAGCCTGGGCGCGGTCCAGAGCGCGACCGCGCAGGACTATGCCTCCGAGCGCAAGCGCATGACGGAGCAGGTCAGCGCGATGGCGCGCCAGACCCGCATCGAGACCGGCGGCGCGGCACTCGACGAGCGCGTCATGGGCGTCATGGGCAAGGTGCCTCGCCATGAGTTCGTTCCGGCCGACCAGCGCGGCCTGGCCTACGAGAACCGTCCGCTGCCCATCGGCCACGGGCAGACCATTTCGCAGCCCTACATCGTGGCGCTCATGACCGACCTGGCCAGGTCGCAACCGGGCCACAAGGTGCTGGAGGTGGGCACCGGCTCGGGCTACCAGGCGGCGGTGATGGCACAGCTGGCCGCTGCCGTCTACACCGTCGAGATCATCGAGCCGCTGGGCCAGGCGGCCACGCAGCGGCTGCGTGAACTGGGCTACGACAACGTCCGGGTGCGCCTGGGCGACGGCTACCACGGCTGGGAGGAGCACGCGCCCTACGACGCCATCCTCGTCACGGCGGCTGCCAGCCACGTCCCGCCGCCGCTGATCCGCCAGCTCAAGCCCGGCGGCCGCATGGTGATTCCGGTGGGCCCCGCGTTCATGGTCCAGCAGTTGATGCTGGTCGAGAAGAATCGCGACGGCACGGTCTCCACGCGGCAGATCCTGCCGGTGGCCTTCGTGCCGCTGACCGGAAAACGCTGATGACCACCAGGCCGCCGCTGATCGCCGTGGCCCTGGTCTCGGCGGCCGCGCTGGCCTACGAACTGCTGCTGATGCGGCTGTTCTCCATCAACCTGTGGCATCACTTCGCCTACATGATCATCAGCCTGGCGCTGCTGGGCTGGGGCGCCAGCGGGGCGCTGCTCATGCTGGTGCCGCGTGCCGTGCAGCGGCATTTCGCAGCGCTGTTCTGCACGGCTGCCGCGCTCTTCGGCGTCGGGGCCGTCGGCTGCTTCGCGCTGGCGCAGCGGGTGCCCTTCAATCCCCTGGAACTGCTCTGGGACCCACGCCAGCCGGCCTACCTGTGCCTTGTCTATCTGCTGCTCCTGCTGCCCTTCCTGTGCGCCGGGGCCTGCATCTGCATGGCCCTGGCGCGTTTTCGCGGCGAGCTGTCGCGCATCTACAGCGTCGACATCCTGGGGGCGGGCGCCGGCAGCCTGGGCGCGGTGGCGCTGCTGTTCATGCTCTCGCCCTCCGATGCACTGTTGCTGGTCGGCGCGCTGGGCTGCACTGCCGCGGCGCTCGGGTGGCTGGAAAGCGGTGGGCACCGGCGCTGGCCGGCGCTGGCGCTGATGCTGCTGGCCGCCGCCATGCCCTGGCTGTGGCCTCCCGGCTGGCTGGCGCCACGCATGTCGCCGTACAAGGAGCTTTCGCAGACCCTGCGTGTTCCGCAAGCGCGTGTGGTGGCGCAGGCGTCGAGCCCGCTGGGCCTGGTCAGCGTTGTCGAAAGCCCGCGCGTTCCGTTGCGCCATGCGCCGGGCCTGAGCCTGACGGCATCGACCGAGCCGCCGCCGCAATGGGGCGTCTTCACCGACGGGGAAGGGCTCAATGCGCTGACCCGCTTCGATGGGCGGCTTGCGAGCCTGGCGCACCTGGACCAGATCAGCTCGGCGCTGCCCTATCACCTGCTGCGCCATCCGCGCGTGCTGGTGCTAGGCGCAGGCGCGGGGGCGGATGTGTTGCAGGCCCACTATCACGGCGCGAGCCGGATCGATGCCGTGGAGCTCAACCCGCAGGTCGTCGACCTGGTGCGAAATCGCTTCGGGCACGCCTCGGGCGGCGTCTACGGGAAACTGGCGCAGGTGCACGTGGCCGAAGCGCGCGGTTTCATTGCGGCGAGCCGCGAGCGCTACGACCTGATCCAGGTCGCACTGCTCGATTCCTTCAGCGCGTCGTCGGCCGGCCTGTACGCGCTGGCCGAGAACTATCTCTACACGGTGGAGGCGCTGCAGGACGCATTGGGCCACCTCGAGCCCGGTGGCCTGCTGGCGGTCACGCGCTGGGTCTCGGTGCCACCGCGCGATGCGCTCAAGCTCTTCGCGGCAGCGACGCTGGCGCTGGAACGCTCGGGCGTCGCCGACCCGGCGTCGCGGCTGGCCATGGTGCGCAGCTGGAAGACCAGCACGCTGCTCATCAGGAACGGCGCTTTCGGCCAGGAGGACATCGCGGCGATCAAGGCCTTCTGCGTCGCCCGATCCTTCGACGTGGCCTTCTACCCCGGCATGCAGCGCGACCAGGCCAACCGCTTCAACGTGGTCGAGGGCCCGGACCTGTTCGACGGCGCAACGGCACTGCTGGGGCCGGATCGAAGCGAATTCATTGCGCGCTACAAGTTCAACATCGAGCCGGCCACCGACGACAAGCCGCACTTCTTCCACTTCTTCAAGTGGCGGGTCCTGCCGGAACTGCTGTCGCTGAAGGATCGGGGCGGCTTGCCGCTGCTCGAATGGGGCTACCCGGTGCTTGTGGCCACGTTGGCGCAGGCGCTGCTGGCGAGCTTGCTGCTGATCGCACTGCCCATGGCGTGGGTGGCGCGGGCGGGCACGGGCTCGCGTGGCCGCGTGCTGGCTTACTTCCTGGCGATCGGCTTCGCCTTCATGTTCGTCGAGATCGCCTTCATCCAGAAGTTCGTGCTGTTCCTTGGGCATCCGCTGCATGCGGTGGCCGTCGTGCTGTTTGCCTTTCTCCTGTTCGCCGGCATTGGCAGCCACGTCGCCGGCCGCTGGCGAACGGCGTCGCTCTGGAAGGTGGTGGCCGCCATCGCCGCGACGGCGCTGCTCAGCCTTGCCCTGCTGCCTTGGCTCTTCCGGCACGCAATGGGCTTGCCGGACGGCGCGCGCATCCTGATATCGGTCGCGCTCATCGCGCCGCTGGCCTTCTTCATGGGCATGCCCTTTCCGCTGGGCCTGGCGCGGGTCGAAGCCGCGGACGCGCGGTTGATCCCCTGGGCCTGGGGCATCAACGGCTGCGCCTCGGTCAGCGCGGCGGTGCTGGCCACGCTGCTGGCGATCCACATCGGCTTCACGGCCGTGGTGCTGGCTGCGCTTGTCCTGTACGCGCTGGCCGCGGCGGCGGGGCTCAGGCCAGCCGGACCACGTGGGCCTGCTTCGGGTCCACCCGCCCGTCGTGCAGTTGGGCGATGAGCGCCTGGGCGGCCTCGAAGCCTGCGTGCTCGACCATCGTCATCCAGCGGTTGGCGGGCGCGCTCAGTTCGCCGATGAAGCGGGCCTGCGCCTCGTTGAAGCGCCGGTTCACTTCCTGCGGTCCCCAGTCGGCATTGCGCTTCCTGATCTGCACCGGCGCAAAGTACAGCTGCGGCTTGGGGCCGGGCAGGGCGGTCTCGACCAGGAAGGCGGTCTTCTGCGCCGAGCCGGCATAGCAGTCGTAGACCAGCGCGTCGCCGAAGTGATGGTGCACGGTGGCGCGCAGCGAATCGTCGCCGGCAAAGTCGACGTACAGCGTCGGCGCGTCGGCCGGCAGCAGTGGCACGCTCTCATAGGGCAGCACCTGGTCGTAGCAGCCCAGGTTCTCGACGAAGCCGCGGTTGCGCCCGGATGTCAGCGCCACGAGGCGGCGGCCCTGGCGCGACGGCAGGCAGAAGGCGGTGCCGTAGGCAGTCTTGCTGGATGCGCTGGAGACGATCACCTGGTGTGCGCCGAAGAAATCGTTGTCCTCCAGGAAGTCCGCCAGCATGAAGGAGGTGATGAAGAGCGGGCGCACCAGCATCTGGTAGTTCTCGAGCGCGGGCACGTAGCCGGCATCCTGGCTGCAGCGCATGTACTGGTTGTAGGCCGAGACCAGTTCGCTGCGATGCGGCGCGCCGTCATAGAAGCCGCGCGGCGTGACGCGCACCGGCGACATGCGCAGGTGGCTGGCGATCGGAAAATAGCCGTAGAAGCGCTCGCCGACCGCCACGCCTTCCACGTTCGAAGCCACCACGTCGGCGAAGCCCCAGGCCGGCATGTGGCCCCAGTCCGCGTCGCCGGTGGGAAAGAAGGACCAATACTTCATCATCGCGTCGCCGAAGGCGGCATAGGTGATGTTGTTGGTGGTGAGCGAGAAGCGGCCGATGCGCATCAGCACCTCGCCGGCTTGCCGCGTGCCATCGTCAGTCCTGCTCTGGATGCGGGTGGTACCCAGGGCCGTCTTCAAGGTTTCGAGGCGGGTTAAAGTGAACTCGGTATTGCTCATGTCCAGTCTCCACTGATTCGGGGTCATTCCCTTGCAGAAAATGTATGGCCGCGCACCCGTGCGTGGGTTCGGAAACAAGGCCGAGCCCGCGCCGGAGCGCTCCAAGCCCTTGAAGCGGCCGATCCAGGCGCGCGGCAAGTTCACCGTGCAGGCCATCTACGACGCCTTTGTTCGGATTTGGAATACAGAGGGTTGGCAGGGCGTGAACACGCGCAAGGTGGCGCTGGAGACCGGCATTGCCGTTGGCACCCTGTACGACTACTTCCCGGACAAGGACGCGCTGCTCTCGGGCTATGTGCGCCACTGCGTCGAGGCCCTGCTGGCGCGCCTGGATGCCGACGTGATCGCGCCGCCCGACTTGCCCTGGCGTGAGCGCCTGGCGCGGCTCGTGCGCATCACCTGCGACAGCGAAGCCGAGGGCCTGCCCGTCTTCGACCACGGCATGCTGATGCTGGAACACCGGGTGGCCGAGCCCAAGCACCATCGCCGCGTCTACGACGAACTGGCATCGCGCTGGCTGGCGGCCTTTGCGGCCTGCAAGGACCTGGCCGTTCAGCCAGAGCCGGCTACGGTGCGGGCCCTGCTGACTGCCGCCTGGGGCGGCCGGCGCTATCGCCTGCTGCTGGCGCCGGCCGATTCGGACTGGGTGGCTGAAATGGAGAAGCTGGTGCTGGCGGCGCTCAGCGTGCCTGACCCGTCACCCGCAGCCAGGCCGGAAACTGGCGATCGAACTCCTGGGGCGTGATGTCGCCGAGGTGGGTGCAGGCCGCTTCCGGCAGCGCCACACTTCTTTCCTGGTGCCAAAGGGCGCAGCCGAAAAGCCGGCCCACCAGAATTCTTTCTTCTCGCGGGACGGGAAATTCAGACACGGATTGCGGCAATTGCTCCATCGCGACGCGGCGCCGCAACTCGATTTGGACCAGGCCTTTGCGGCGGCTGCGAACCAGCGTCGTCCCGCGCAGCCAGAAATGCAGGCGAATTTCGCGAATAGCGATGGCAAGCACAACGACAAGCAACGTGATCCACATGAGAAACCTGCCCTAAGTGACTCAGGCAAAAGAGCTACTGACCAGAAGAAAACACACTGTTGCAAGATTAGGATTGCTTGCGCCGCAATGCAATACAACGAAGGCGCTAGCACCCGCCAATTGCTCACGAATGGCGTGAAGATGTTGCCCTGGAGCAAATCTTCAGATATTTCGGAGCCGGATCAGGCGGGCGAAATAGCCTCGACGTGCGCCTTCAGCGCATCGATGAAGGCGCGGATCTTTTGCGGCCGATGGCGGGCCGCCGGAAATACCGCGTAGGTGCCGCTTTCGGGCAAGGACCATTCCGGCAGCACGTGCAGCAGGCGCCCGGCCGCCACGTCCGCCTCAACGGCATAGTTGGGCAGTACCGCCAGTCCGCCGCCCGCCAGCACGGCGGCGCGCACGGTGGCCGAGGTGTTGGCCGACAAACCCGGCTCGAAGCGCACGTTGCGCCGCGCCTTGCCGCTGGCGCTGGTGAAGACCCAGGTGGCTGGCTGCGGCAGCGCCGATAGCGCGATGAAGGGCAGGCCCGGCAGGTCCTCGGGCGCCGCGGGCAGGGCGCCCTCCTGGAACAGCAGTGGGCTGGCCACCAGCCATTCGGTGAAGCTGCCGATGCGGGTGGCCTGCATGCTGGAATCGCGCAGCCGGCCGGCGCGGATCCCGATGTCGATGCCTTCGTGCACCAGGTCGACCACGCGGTCGACGGCCAACACCTCGACCCTCAATTCAGGATGCTTCCTGCGCAGCGCAACTGCCACCGGCGCCACCACGCTGGCGGCGTAGTCGATGGGCGCGGTGACGCGCAGGAGGCCGCGCGGTTGCGCCGTGTCCTGTCCAGCCGCAGTGACGGCCTCCTGCGCGTCGCGCACGATGCGGCGGCTGGCCTCGAAGAAGACCTCGCCCGCGTCCGTCAGGCTCTGGCGCCGGGTGGTGCGCAGGAGCAGGCTGGCGCCGATCTCGGTTTCCAGCCGCTGCAGGTGCGCGCTCACCATGGTCTTGGCCAGGCCGAGCCGGCGCGCCGCCGCCGACAGGGAGCCGGCCTCCACTACCGCGACGAAGACCACCAGCCGATTCAGGTTGATGCTGCCGAGGTCTCGCAAGGATTGTCCTGTTTGAATGAACTCTGATTGATCGATTGTCCATCTTATCGAAACGCTGCCGCGCCCCTACGCTTCGGATTTCCGATTCACTCCCAATGAAAGCATCATGAAAATCGCATTGATCGGCGCCACCGGCCAAGTCGGCTCCCGCATCCTCGCCGAGGCCCTGGGCCGCGGCCATCAAGTGACGGCCATCGCGCGCCACCCCGAAGCGCTCGGCCCGCAGCCCGCGCTGACCGCGCTGTCGCTGGATGTCGCCGACGGCGACAAGCTGGCCACCGCGCTGGCCGGCCATGACGCGGTCGTCATCGCCGTCAAGTACAGCCTGGTCGATCCACGTCCGCTGGTCGAGGCGGCCCGGCACGCCGGCATTGCCCGGCTGCTGGTGGTGGGCGGCGCCGGCAGCCTGCAGGTGGCGCCGGGTGTAGACCTGGTCGACACGCCGGACTTCCCGGCTCCCCATAAGGCCGAGGCGCGCGCGGCGCGCGATTTCCTGAACCTCCTGCGCCCGGAGTCGGCGCTCGACTGGAGCTTCCTCTCGCCCTCCGCATTGCTGCAGCCGGGCCAGCGCACCGGCCAGTTCCGCATCGGCGCCGACCAACTGCTGGTTGACGCCAAGGGCGTCAGCAGCATCTCGATCGAAGACCTGGCTTTGGCCCTGGTGGACGAGCTGGAGAGCCCCAAGCACAGCCGCCGCCGCTTCACCGTTGGCTACTGAAACGCGCGCTGCTACGCTCCGGCGGCGCGGTGCTGAAATCAGGGCGCCGGCTTACTGGAAAAGCTTCCATGGGGTTGATGAATGGGAATGCTGTTCGCATCCGGGCTGGCGCCCTGGGTCTCGCATTGGCCTTTGCACTGGCCCTCGCGCCGCGTCCGGCCATGAGCGCGGACGCAGTGCCTGGCGCCGCCAAGGTGTCGCTGGCGGTCATGGGCGATTCCAACAGCCTGTCCTACCAGGACCGAGTCTCCCTGCCCAACCCCGAGCAGCGCGGCGGCGTCCATCGCGAGCGCACCCTGCAGTGGGGCGAAGTCATCGCGCGCTTGCGCTCCGATGAAGTCGACCCCGGTCCCTGGGAAGTCTCGGGCGTGTCCAACCCGAGCCTGCGCTGGCTCGACGTACTGGGCATCCCGGTGGCGCGCGCCCCGCGCAAGCAGGACTACCGCTACAACTTCGCCAACGACGGCGCCGACTGCGCGCAGCTGATGTCCACGCGCAGGCGCCAGGCGCCGCGGCTGGTGGCGCTGATGAACCAGGAGCCGGCGCGCTGGGCGCACGGCGTGGTGGTCATCCGCATCGGCCTGTCCGACTTGTTCAAGGTGATGGACGTGCAGGCGCAAACCCCGGGTGTGGCCGCGGTACAGGCGGCAGTGCAGGGCTGCCTGTCGCGCTATCGCGACGCGGTGGCGCTGATCCGCAGCCACCATCCGCGCACCCACATCGTGCTGGTCAACGCCTTCGAGGATTCGCAAGACGCCGCCTTCCTGGAGCGTTGGCAGTCGGCGCGCGAGATCGGCAACATCGCCCGCATGTTCGACGAGTACGACGCCGGCCTGCGCGCCATCGTGTCAAGCGTGCCGCACACCAGCTTCTTCGACGACCGCGCCTGGTTCCGGCGCCATTGGGGTTCGCGCGATGCCGATGGCCGTCCGGCCTACAAGACGGTGGCCATCGGCCCTGATCTGCGCGTGACGCATTCCGTCGGCGATGCGCCCCGGCATTCCATGCTGGCGGACGATCACAACGGCCTGGTGTGGAACGTCTTGTGGGCCCAGGCGCTGGTTGCGCATCTGAACGATGTCGCCAAGCTGCCCATCTCGCCGATCAGCGACACGGAAGTCGAGCGCTTCGTGCTCTCCCTGACGACGCGGCAAGGCGCCCCTGCGGCTGCTCGCTAGAAACTCGCCGCCAGCCCCAGCGAGACGCCCGACACGTTGTTGCCGAAGACGTAACGCAGCACTGCGCGCAACCGGGTGACGTAGAGCGGGTTGTAGGCGCTGGTGTCCAGCTCCAGGCCCGTGCCCACGGTGCTCAGGTAGTCGAAGCCCAGGATGTCGGCCTGGCTGCCCATGTAGCGCGAGTGCGAGAACTCCAGCACGTAGCGCACCGGGCGGTCGAGCGCGCGCATGCCGGTCGGCGCGCGGTAGCGGGTGTAGAGGTTGGCGGTGCGTGCCGAGGCTTCGCCCTGCACGGCGGCGCTGGTGCCGCCGAAGGTCTTGAGGCGGATGTCGGTATAGCGCAGCTCCACGTCCACCTGGTAGTCGGGACGCACGATGTCCCAGTCGAGCATGACGGCGCCGCCGAGGCCGTAGGCGTTGAGGGTGCCGCCGTCCAGGAACTCGATGTCACGGTCCAGAGCGCGCCCCAGGGCGAACTCGGCCACTTTCAGATCGCTGGCCACCTTGCCCAGCGAGAAGTCGAAGATCGGCCGGAACACCAGTTCGTCGGTGATGTAGAAGTCCCAGCCGATGCCGCCGGTGCCGGTCAGGGTGTTCCAGCGCGTGGGGATGCGGCGTGTCTCGGTGCCGTCGCTGGCGACGAAGGTCGGGTCGTAGCGGCTGTAGGCGATCGCGCCTTCCAGGTACAGCGGGAAGTTCTTTCCGAAGGAGTCACCGCCGCCGAGCTGCGTCATGAAGACGCTCGGATTCTCGGTCGACGAGTTGCTGATCGACAGGTTGCTGGAGGTGAGATCCGGCACCACCGAATAGGCCATCAGCGACAGCACGCCGTTGGCCTGGTCCCGGATGCGGGCGCCGCCGCCCAACTGGAAGCGCTGGGCCGATGCGTTCGTCGCGCAGACGAGGATGGCAAGGAACAGGCCCGTGATGGCGGCCCGTCGCCCGGGCCGGTACAGGAGTGCCATCGTGCATGTGAATCTCGCCCGCATGTTGAATTCGCCCTTCCCGCATGTTGTTGCCGATGCAGCGGGCGATCCTACCGGCAAGAGCCATGCCGGGCCAAAAAATGCTCCATACGGGCGCGGCGCACGCACACGGCATGCGGCCCGACATGAAGCCGTCACATGCGACGGATTTTTCAAGGCGCCCGTCGCTGGCGCCAGGCGCGCATCAGATCAGTGCGCGGTGCGCCAGTCGGCGTAGTCCTTGTCGGTGGCCAGCACCCAAAGTGCCAGCACCAGCACCGCCACGCCGGTCAGCACCGTGCTCATCATGGCGAGCTGCAGCGTGTCGAAAGCCAACACCCACGGCGAGACGACCAGCCATACGCCCAGTGCGCCTTCGGTCCATTCCTCCCAGGCGCGCGGCACGAAGGTGGCGCCGATGCCGGTCGCGATCAGTGCAATCCCGATCACGGCCGCGTTCACCGTCGGCGTGGTCTGCTCCGCGAAGCCGAGGACCCAGGGCGAGACGAGCAGCCAGGCGCCCAGCACGGCGCTCAGTGGATCCTGCCAATGCTTGATTTGCTTCATGGTTCCTTCCTCCTGCCGCCGCACGAAGGGATCGCCTCGCGGCGGCAAGTCGTTTGATCCGGGCGCCGCGCGGCGGTTCCCTGGCGTGCCGTTCAAGGACGAGCTTCGTAGACCAGGTTGAAAGGCGTCTCGGTGGCGCGCCGGAACCGGGCGAAGCCACCTTGGGTTGCCACCTCGCGGATGCGTGCCTCGCCCGCTTGGGCGCCCAGGCACATGGCGCCTTTTTGCGCGCGCGAGGCCGGCGTGCAGATGAAGGTGGAGGCCGAATAGAAGACCCGGCCCACCGGATTCAGGTTGTCTTCCAGCTTGTCGTTGGCAAAGGGCTCGACGATCAGCCAGGTTCCGTCGGGCTTCAGGGTCTTCTTCACATGGGTGGCGGCGCCAACCGGATCGCCCATGTCGTGCAGGCAGTCGAAGAAGGCGACCAGGTCGAAGCCCTCGCCCGGGAAGTCCTGTGCGCTGGCCACCTCGAAGCGAACCCGCTCCTCTGGCAAGCCGGCGCTCGCGGCGGCGGCGCGCGCCTGCTCGATCGAGGGGGCGTGATAGTCGTAGCCGACGAAGCTGGAGGCAGGGAACGCCTCTGCCATCAGCACGGTGGAAGCGCCATGGCCGCAACCGACGTCGGCCACCTGCCCGCCTTGCTGCAGGCGCTCGCTCACGCCTTCCAGCGCCGGCAGCCAGTTGGCCACCAGATTAGCCGCGTAGCCGGGCCGGAAGAATCGCTCGGTGCCGTGGAAGAGGGCGGCGTCGTGCTCGTGCCAGCCCAGGCCCAGGCCGGTGCGCATGGCTTGCATCATCTTCGGGATGGTCTTGAACTGGTCGACGGCGACCTGGAAGGCGCCGGGGATGAAGGCCGGGCTGCCTTCCTTGGCCAGCGCGAAAGCCTGCTCCTCGTTCAGCGAAAAGCGCTGGCTCGCCGGGTCGTAGTCCACATAGCCGCTGGCGGCCTGTGCGCTGAGCCATTCGCGCAGATAGCGCGCGTCGACCTCGGCGCGCTGGGCCAGTTCCTCGGCGGTGCCCGGTCCTTGGGCCAGCGACTTGTAGAGCCCGAGCTGGTCGCCCACCACGACGGTGGCGGCATGCATCACCGCGCCCAGGTCATGCACGAAGTTGCCCATGAAGGCGTTGAACTTGTCTTCCTGGATGGCCATGGTTGCACCTCCTTTGTGCGGCGGCGCGCCGATCCCTGCCTATACTGAACGAGGCACGAGGATGGCGCTTCGCGCATCGTCCCTCTGCTGCGCGGCCCGGCCAATACGCAGGATTGCGGAGGATTCCCGCCATGGTTCATCTGACGCGCAACGACTACGCCCAGGCGCTGAACCTGCTGTCCGGCCTGGAGCCGCGCAGCGACAACCTGGGCGCCTTCGCCCACGCGGCGGTGCAGGCGCTGGGTGACTTCGTCGCCGCCGAACTGGTCACGCTCTCGGTGTGCGACCTGCTCACCGGGCACCGCGAGGTGGTGGGCCTGCCCGGCATCCGGCTGGGCGCGGAAGACAACGCCTGCTTCGACCGCCATTTCTTCGAGCATCCGCTGGTGCAGCACCACGGCTTTGCCGGCGGCAGGCGCACGCATCGCCTGTCGGATGCGCAGAGCCGGCACGCCTTCCACAAGAGCGCGCTCTACGCCGACTACTACCGCCGCATCGGCATCGACCAGGCGGTGGCGGTGCCGCTGTTCGTCGATGGGCGCACGCTGGTGAGCATCGTGCTGAATCGCCGCGCGATGGATTTCAGCGAGCGCGACTGCGAGCGGCTGGAACTGCTGCGGCCGCACCTGGCATTTCTCTACCGCCATGCCTGCGGGGTGCATCTGCGCGGCGCGCCCGCCTCGCCGCTGTTGCCGGCGGCGCCGGCGCCCGTGCCCCCGGAACTCACGCCGCGCGAACGCGAGGTGCTGCACTGGCTGTCGACCGGCAAGACCGACGGCGAGATCGCTGCGCTGCTCTCGCTGAGCCCGCGCACGGTGCAAAAGCACCTGGAGCACATCTACGTCAAGCTGGGGGTGGAGACCCGCACCGCCGCGGTGACGCGGGCGCTGGGCATGTGGCGCCCGCGCGTCTCGCTGCACGCCTGAAGCCCCCGCTTTTTCGGGTGGCCCGGGCCGGCGTGGGGGCAGGGCCCAAACCTATAATCGAATGTTCAATCAAATCAAGCAGTTAGCTGGTGCACCGCCCGGCAAGCCGCGCCGGATCGCAAGCCTTCCACACCATGAGCCAGCCCACGTTCACCGTCGCCGACATCCGCAAGACCTTTCTCGACTTCTTCGCCTCCAAGGGCCACACGGTGGTGGCGTCGAGCCCGCTGGTGCCGGGCAACGACCCGACCCTGATGTTCACCAACTCGGGCATGGTGCAGTTCAAGGACGTGTTCCTGGGCACCGACAAGCGCTCCTACGTGCGCGCCGCCTCGGTGCAGGCGTGCCTGCGCGCCGGCGGCAAGCACAACGACCTGGAGAACGTAGGCTACACCGCGCGCCATCACACCTTCTTCGAGATGCTGGGCAACTGGAGCTTCGGCGACTACTTCAAGCGCGAATCTCTCAAGTGGGCCTTCGAACTGCTGACCGAGGTCTACAAGCTGCCGGCCGAGAAGCTCTGGGCCACCGTCTACATCGAGGACGACGAGGCCTACGACATCTGGACCAAGGAGATCGGCCTGCCGCCCGAGCGCGTGGTGCGCATCGGCGACAACAAGGGCGCGAAGTACGCATCAGACAATTTCTGGATGATGGCCGACACGGGCCCCTGCGGCCCGTGCTCTGAAATCTTCTACGACCATGGCCCGCACATCGCCGGCGGCCCGCCCGGCTCGCCCGATGAAGACGGCGACCGCTACATCGAGATCTGGAACAACGTGTTCATGCAGTTCGACATGCAGCCCGACGGCAGCGTGAAGAAGCTGCCCGCGCCCTGCGTCGACACCGGCATGGGCCTGGAGCGCCTGGCCGCCATCCTGCAGCATGTGCACAGCAACTACGAGATCGACCTGTTCGACAAGCTGGTGAAGGCCGCCGCGCGCGAGACCGGCGAGAAGGACCTTTCGAATGGCAGCCTGCGCGTGATCGCCGACCACATCCGCGCCACCGCCTTCCTGGTGGCCGACGGCGTGATCCCGAGCAACGAGGGCCGCGGCTACGTGCAGCGCCGCATCGTGCGCCGCGCAATCCGCCACGGCTACAAGCTGGACTGCAAGAAGCCCTTCTTCCACAAGCTGGTGCCCGACCTGGTGGCGCTGATGGGCAAGGCCTATCCCAAGCTGGTGGCTGACGAGAAGCGCATCACCGAGACGCTCAAGGCCGAGGAAGAGCGCTTCTTCGAGACCCTGGCCAACGGCATGGAGATCCTCGATGCCGCATTGGCTGGCGACGCCAAGGTACTGCCGGGCGAAGTCGCCTTCAAGCTGCACGACACCTACGGCTTCCCGCTCGACCTGTCGGCCGACGTCTGCCGCGAGCGCGGCGTGGCGGTGGACGAGGCGGGCTTTGCGGCCGCCATGGAAAAGCAGAAGGCGGCCGGCCGCGCGGCGGGCAAGTTCAAGATGGAACGCGCCGTGGAATACGGCGGCGCCGGCAACACCTTCACCGGCTACGAGCACCTGGAAGAGCAGGCTAAGGTGGTGGCCCTGTATTTCGAGGGCGCATCGGTCGAGCAATTGAAGGAAGGCCAGAGCGGCATCGTGGTGCTCGACACCACGCCCTTCTATTCGGAGAGCGGCGGCCAGGTCGGCGACCAGGGCTTCATCAGCGCCGAGGGCGTGCAGTTCGGCGTGGAAGACACGCAGAAGATCAAGGCCGACGTGTTCGGCCACCACGGCGTGCAGACACAGGGCACCCTGAAGGTTGGCGATGCGGTCAAGGCCCAGGTCGATGCGAAGCGTCGCGCCGCCACGGTGCGCAACCACAGCGCCACCCACCTGATGCACAAGGCCCTGCGCGAAGTGCTGGGCGGCCATGTGCAGCAGAAGGGCTCGCTGGTCGATGCCGACAAGACGCGCTTCGACTTCGCGCACAACGCGCCGGTGACGGGCCAGCAGATCCTCGAGATCGAGCGCCGTGTCAACGCCGAGATCCTGGCCAACGAGGCCACGCAGGCCCGCCTGATGGACATGGAGTCGGCGCAGAAGACCGGCGCCATGATGCTGTTCGGCGAGAAGTACGGCGACACGGTGCGCGTGCTGGACATCGGCACCAGCCGCGAGCTGTGCGGCGGTACCCATGTGAGCCGCACCGGCGACATCGGCCTGTTCAAGATCGTCAGCGAAGGCGGTGTGGCTGCTGGCGTGCGCCGGATCGAGGCGGTGACCGGCGCCAACGCGCTGGCTTATCTGCAGGACCTCGAATCCACGGTGCAGAGCGTTGCCGCGACGCTGAAGGCGCCGACCGCCGAAGTGCAGGGGCGCCTCACGCAGGTGCTGGAGCAGGTGCGCGCGCTGGAGCGCGAAGTCGGCGCGCTCAAGGGCAAGCTGGCCTCGTCCAAGGGTGACGAGCTGGTGGCGCAGGCCGTGGACGTGAACGGCATCATGGTTCTCGCCGCCAAGCTGGACGGCGCCGACGCCAAGACCTTGCGCGAGACGATGGACAAGCTCAAGGACAAGCTCAAGACCGCCGCCATCGTGCTGGCCGCCGTCGACGGCAGCAAGGTGCAGTTGGCGGCCGGCGTCACGGCCGACGCGATGGGCAAGGTCAAGGCCGGTGACCTGGTCAACTTCGTCGCCCAGCAGGTGGGCGGCAAGGGCGGCGGCAAGCCAGACATGGCAATGGCTGGCGGCACCGACGCCGCAGCCCTGCCGGCGGCGCTGGCCTCGGTCCAGGGCTGGGTGGCACAGCGCGCCTGATGACGCGGCGCAGCGGCCCAGCGATGCCGTTGCCGCCTGCGCTGCCGCGCCGGGTGCCCTATCGCACCATCGGCGCCTCGGCATTGATCCTTGCGTCGATCGCGCTCTTCGTGGGCGGCCTCAGGGCCTGGAACGACAGCGTGCCGGGCGGGCGCAACATCGCGCCCGGGCTCGAGCTGGAAGTGGGCCGGGGCGTGTACTACCAGCCGGCCGAGAAGTGGCGCCTGGACGCGGCACGCAGCCGCACCGGCAGCATCTCGGCGATCTTTCGCGACGCCAATCGCTTCACGATCCGCGTGCAGGAATGGCGTGGCGGCCCCGAGGGGCCCTTTGCCCGGCAGCTCGCCCGTTTCGAGCGCGGGCAGGGGCTGCAGATCGAGGGCGAGCCCGAGCCCTTTCGCACCCGCAGCGGCCTGGCCGGCATGAGCTTCGCCTACTACGGCGCCAACGCCGCCGGCCGCTACTGGCAGATCACGAATATCGAGAGCCAACTGGTGATCCAGGTCGATTTCCGCAGCGTGCCCGAGGGCGCGCAGAACAGCTTGGACGAAGCCGAGGCCATGGTCGACACGCTGCGCCTGGAGGCCGGGCCGTGAGCGCGCGGCCCATTGCTGCAGCGTCGCCGGGCGCCCAGTGGCCGATCGGCCTGGACAGCTTCTTCCAGCCGCGCCGTGCCGCCTTCTGGCTGCTGATGTTCTTCCTGGCGCGCGGCGCGCTCGTCACCTTCGACATGTTCGCCACCGGCTACCGCGTGGTGCCCGTCACCGTGATGGCCGGGCTGCTGCTGTGGTCGCTCTACACGGTGCCCTTCCTGCTGCTCTTTCGCCTGCTCGACCTGTTCGAGGAGCATCCGCCGCTGGCCTTCGTGATGGCCTTCGCCTGGGGCGGGCTGGGCGCGGTCTACCTGGCCATGCCCAGCAACAGCGCCATCCTGGGTCTGTGCGCCAAGCTGGTCTCGCCCACCTTCGCCGCCGAATGGGGCGCGGCGATGGCCGGCCCGATCACCGAGGAATTCCTCAAGCCGATCGGCGTGGTGCTGATCATGCAGATCGCGCGCAACCAGTTCCAGACGCCGCATTCGGTGCTGATCCTCGGCGCGCTGTCCGGCCTGGGCTTCCAGGTGGTGGAAAACCTGGGCTACACCGTCAATTCGGCGGTGCATTTCGACACCGAGAGCGAACTGGCCCCGGTGGCCATCAACTTCGTCATGCGCGGTCTGCTCAACGGGCTGTGGAGCCACGCGGCCTACACCACGGTGGCAGCCTTCGGGGTGGCCTCCTTCATGTTCCGGCGCGAGCTGAGCTTCGCGCGGCGGCTGGGGTTGGCGCTGCTGTACTTCCTGCTGGCCTGGGGCCTGCATTTCGTGTGGAACTCGCCGCTCTTCAACGACGTGATTCCGGGCAATGGCTTCGGCTCCATGGTGCTGCTCACCTTTCTGAAGGGCTGGCCGGCGCTGGTGGCGGTCGCGCTGATCTGGCGCTCGGCATCGCATGCCGAGGGCCGTCACCTGCGCGCCCTGGCCGAGCATTTCGTGCCCGAGCGCGAACTGATCCGCGATGACGAGCGCCGCCGCCTGGGTGCGCCGCTGCGGCGCCTGGCCAAGCGGCGCGCACTGCGGCGCCACTACGGACGGCGTGCAGGGCTGTTGAAGGCGCGCCTGCAGCGCGAGCAGCTGCGCCTGGTGATGCTGGCCGGCGAGTTCGGACGTGGCGAGCGCACGCGCGGGCATGAGGCCGCCATCCGCCTGCTGCGCATCGAACTCGACTGGCTGTGCGCGCCCCGTGGCGCCGCGCCGAGGGCCAACCCGCAAAACAACAAGAGGAGTTCCTTTCAATGAACCATGTCCCCGGCGAAGTGCTCGTGATGGGCGCAGGCACCATCGGCTGCTACCTGGGCGGCAGCCTGGCGGCGGCCGGCGTGCCCGTCACCCTGGTGGGCCGAGCGCGCACCCTCGATGCGCTGGCGGCGCATGGCCTGACATTGACCGACCTGGAAGGCCGCAAGGCCCAGCTTCCCGCCACCCAACTGCGCCTGGCGCAGGGGGTGCCCGCGGGTGCGCGGCCGGCTCTGGTGCTGTTGTGCGTCAAGAGCGGCGCCACCGCGCAGGCGGCGGCGCAACTGGCGGCCGCGCTGCCGGCTGGCACCCTGGTGGTGTCGATGCAGAACGGCATTTCCAACGCAGCCACTGCCGCGCAGGCCGGCGCCGGGCTCACCGTGCTGCCGGGCATGGTGCCCTACAACGTGGCGGAGCTCGCACCCGGGGCCTACCACCGCGGCACGGCCGGCCGGCTGGTGGCGCAGCAGCACGAGGCGCTGGCGCCCTGGCTGCCGGTGTTCGATTCGGCTGGCATTGCCCTGGACCTGGTGGCCGACGCGCTGCCCATCCAATGGGGCAAGCTGCTGCTCAACCTGAACAACCCGGTCAACGCGCTCTCAGGCCTGCCGCTGCGCGACGAGCTGATGGAACGCGGCTACCGGCGCTGCTTCGCTGCGCTGGTGGAAGAGGCGCTCGATGTGCTGGACGCGGCCGGCATCCAGCCGGCGCAGGTGACTGCCGTGCCGGCGCGGCGCCTGCTGGGCATCCTGCGCCTGCCGTCGCCGCTGTTTCGCATCGTCGCCGCGCGCATGCTGAAGATCGACGCCAAGGCCCGCTCCAGCATGGCCGACGACCTGGCCCTGGGCCGGCGCACCGAGGTCGATGCGCTCAGCGGCGAGGTGGTGCGCCTGGCGCAGGCGCATGGCCGCTCGGCGCCGCGCAACGCGAAGATGGTCGAGCTGCTCGATGTGTGGCCGGCGCAGCCGCAGCGCCTCGCCCCCGCGCAGATGCTCGAGGCCCTTGGCCTCTAGCCGCAAGTCGAGGCCGACGCCCTTGCGCCTCTTCGTGCTCCGGATCCTGCTGGCGAGTGCCGCCCTGGCGCTGGCCGGCTGCGCCTCGCTGCCGCCCTTCGACGCCCAGCCGCCGTCGAGCGCGCCCACGGCCGCTGCGGTGGCGCAAACCCCGCTCGCGCGCATTGCGCGTGCCGACCAGACCGAGACGCCGGGACTGTCGGGCTTTCGCCTGCTGCCGCAGGGCGCGACCGCCTTTCAGGCTCGCCTGGCACTGGCCCGCAGGGCCCTGGTCAGCATCGACGCCCAGTACTACATCCTGCAGCGCGACGCCTCGGGCCTGGCCCTCCTGCGCGCCCTGCGCGAGGCGGCGGCGCGCGGCGTGCGCGTGCGGCTGCTGGTGGATGGGCTCTATGCGCCGGTCAACGAGGATCTGTATGCCGCGCTGGCGGCGCTGCCGAACTTCGAGGTGCGCCAGTTCAATCCCTTGCCGGCGCGCAGCGGCCCGCTGCCCTGGCGCTTGATGCGCTCGCTGCACGAGGCGGCCGGCATCAACCGGCGCATGCACAACAAGCTCTTCGTGGCCGACAACAGCCTGGCCATCACCGGCGGGCGCAACATCGCCGACGAGTACTTCATGCTGGGCGGCACCGCCAACTTCGTCGACATGGACCTGCTGGTCAGCGGCCAGGCCGTCGGCGAACTCTCGCAGAGCTTCGACGAGTACTGGAACAGCGCCGAGGTGCGGCCCATGGCCGGCCTGCAGCCGGTGCCCGCTGCCGGCGAGGCGGCGCGCCGCCTGGATGCGGCTTTCGCGCCGCTGCCGGCCGACATGTACGAACCGGGCCTGGATGTGCTGGGCCAACCCTCCGTGGCAGCGCAGCTGGAGCAGGGCTGGCTCACGCAAGTCTGGGCCGATTCGCGCGTGCTGGCCGACTTCCACGGCAAGATCCGGCAGGACGACCCCGAGGCCAGCCTTGCCGACAGCGTGACCCAGCGCACGCTGTCCCAGGTGCAAGGCGCGCGCAGCGAGGTCTTCGTCGTCTCGCCGTACTTCGTGCCCGGCGAGCGCGGGCTGGAACTGGTCGAGGACGCGACCCGGCGCGGCGCGCGGCTGGTCGTGCTGACCAACGCGCTCAACGCCACCGACGAGACGCTGGTCTACGGCGGCTACTCGCGCTACCGCGAGCGCCTGCTCAAGGCTGGCGTGCGGGTCTATGAACTCGGCGCCGACCTCGTGACGCGCGACCGGCGGCTGGGCAACTTCAAGTCATCCACCGGGCGCCTGCATGCCAAGGTGGCCGTGATCGACGGCCGGCGCGTCTTCATCGGATCGATGAACTTCGACGGCCGCTCGGCCTGGCTCAACACCGAGGTGGGGCTGATCGTGGACAGCACCGAACTGGCGTCGCAGTTCCGAGAGCTGATCGATGAACGCGGGCCCGGCGCCTACGAACTGCGGCTGGACACCGACGGCACGATGCTCTGGGTGGAACGCGACAGCGACGGTGCGGAGACGGTGCGCCGCGAGGAGCCCGGCTGGAACCCCTTCTATCGCTTTCGCGATTGGCTGCTGCTGCAGGTGGTGCCGGAAGAGATGCTTTAGACGGCCATTGGCTGACGCTTGATCAAGCGTATCCCATGGGCTACACTCGATGCATGCGTGTGCAGATGACCGAGGTCTATCGCGACTGGATCAATTCGCTCAAGGATCGCGCTGGCCGTGCCCGCATTCAGGTTCGTGTCGACAGGCTGGCGCATGGAAATCCTGGTCAGTGCCGAGCGCTGACGGAAGGTATCTGCGAGTTGAAGATCGACGTTGGACCAGGGTACCGGGTCTACTACACGGAGCGCGGTGGTGTGCTCATCGTGTTGCTTGCGGGGGGCGACAAGTCTTCGCAGCAACGAGACATCAAGACCGCGATCGCATTGGCAAGAGGCCTATAGCTAGGAGAAGTCTGTCATGGCACCACCGAAGACAAAAACTGTCGAGTACGACATCTCGGAGCAACTTCGCACACCCGAGGAAATGGCAGCCTACCTTGATGCTTGGCTCGAGGAGGCGCCCGACGACGCCGGCGGTATCGCGCGCGCGTTGGGCGACATCGCTCGGGCGAAGGGTATGACACAGGTGGCGCGTGATGCTGGTCTCAGTCGCGAAAGCCTCTACAAGGCCCTCGGAGAGAACGGCAACCCCAGCTTCGCGACGGTACTCAAGGTGGCGCGCGCTCTGGGCGTGCGCTTTCACGCCGAGGCGGTCTGAGGGCTGTCAGCTGGCAGGCGCGACGCTCGCGCCCTGCACCTTGTGCCTTGCCAACGCCTCCGCAACGAAGCCCGAGGCCTTCATCTCTTCGACAAAGGCGGCTAGCGCTGCAGCGGCCTGCGCGCCGCGCGAGGCCGGCGTGCCCATGGCCTGCTGGATCACCATGAAGCGGCCGGGCAGCATGCGCAGTGCCGCGTCGGCTTGCGCTTCGAGTTCCAGCACCTGGCGAATGCCCGCGGCCACTTCGACCTGACCGGCGCGCAGCGCTTCCATCACGCCCTTGGCGCCGGCCACGCGCACGATCTGCGCTTGTTTGAGTTCGCGCGTCAGGAACAGGTCGTAGGCACTGCCGCTGCCGACGGCCACGCGGGTGCCGGCCCGATCCACTTCCTCGTTGCTTTTCAACGCCGAGGCGGCCGGCACCAGGTAGCTGCCCTCGATCAGCACATAGGGAGCGGTGAACGACAGGCCCTCGCTGCGCGCCGGGTCGATGGCGAAAAAACCGACGTCCGCCTCTTCATTGCGCACCGCCTCGACCGAGGCGGCCGCTTTTTCGAACACCTTCAGTTCGATGCCCACCCCCAGTCGCTGGGCGAAGGCGCGTGCCAGGTCGACCGAGACGCCGACCGGCTCGCCACTGGTGGCATCGCGGCCAGCCAGGATGGGATTGCCCAGGTTGATGGAGGCGCGAAGCGCGCCGGTGGGGGCGAAGGCGGCGACCAGGGCCGAGGGCGGGGGAGTGTTCATCGGGGAGCGATTCTGCCTGGGTAAGAAGAAGTAAATCCAGGGTTATTACCTAGTTTCGATTTGCGGATCGGACATATCCTTCGTGGGCCGTTTCAAGAATAAAACATTGTTCCATATATGGAACATAAAGATTCTTCAGAGGCGACCCCGCAAACCCCATTCGATCGACCACCGCAAGAGTCCCACACCATGATGAACAACGCACGTCGCCGCGCGATTGCCCTTGGCCTCTCCCTGGCGGCTGCCAGCCTGGCCGGTCCGGTCCTGGCGCAGAACTACCCCAGCAAGCCGGTGACCATGGTGGTCGCCTATCCGGCCGGTGGCGACACCGACGCGCTGGCGCGCATGTTTGCCGAGAAGCTGTCCACCCGCATCGGCCAGCCGGTGGTGGTCGACAACAAGCCTGGCGCCAGCGGCGTGATCGGCGCCAGTTACGTGGCCAAGGCGCCCGCCGACGGCTACACGCTGCTGCTTGCGCCCAGCACCTTCTCGATCGCGCAACTGGTGCTCAAGACCAACGGCTCGGCCAGCTACGACGTGCTGAACGGCTTCACCCCGATCGTCCAGACCGGCACGCTGCCGCTGGCGCTGGTGGCCAGTTCGTCCACCGGCTTCAAGAGCTTCAAGGAAGCGATGGCCGCCGCCAAGACCCAGGAGCTGTCCTATGCCAGCCCCGGCAGCGGTTCGCCCATGCACATCCTGGGCGAGATGGTGAACAAGTCCGCCGGCGTGAAGATCCACCACGTGCCCTACAAGGGCGTGGCGCCCGCTGTGAACGACGTGCTGGGCGGCCACGTGCCGCTGACCTACATCACCCTGGGCCCGGTCGCGCCCTACCTGCCGAACGGCAAGATGGTCGCGCTGGCCATCGCCGATACCAAGCGCTCGCCGCTGGCGCCCAACGTGCCGACCCTGCGGGAGCTGGGCTACGCCGGCGTGGAAGTCACGGCCTGGCACGGCCTGTTCGGACCCAAGGGCATGCCGGTCGACGTGGTCAAGACACTCAACGGCCACTTCAACGAGATCCTGAAGATGCCAGACGTGGTCTCGCGCATGGCCACCCTGGGCGCGCTGCCGCTGGGCGGCGCCCCCGAAGTGCTGGCCAAGACCAATGCCGCCGACTTCGAGCGCTTCGGCAAGCTCATCAAGGACCTGAACATTCAGGCGGACTGAGAGCATGTCCGACGTCAAGACCACCCCCGACGCGAGCAGCCTGCAGGCCCTGCTGGCCGAGCTGCCCGCCAACCTGCTGGCCGGCCGCCGCGTGCTGGTGACCGGCGCCGCACGCGGTTTGGGCCTGGCATTCGCGCAGTGCATCGCCAAGTCCGGCGCCCGCGTGGTGCTGGCCGACATCCTGGCGGACCTGGCCCAGACCGAAGCGGCCGCGCTGCGCGAACAAGGCGTCGACGCGCATGGCCTGGCGGTCGACCTCGCCGACCCGGCCTCGATCGAGCAATGCGCCGCCGAGGCGGTGCGACTGCTCGGTGGCCTGGACGGCCTGGTCAACAACGCCGCCATCACCAACTCCGGTGGGCGCGATGCGCACGAACTCGACATCGCCACCTGGGACCGCGTGATGGATGTCAACGTGCGCGGCACCTGGCTCATGAGCCGCGCCTGCCAGCCCGCGCTCACCGCATCCGGCCGCGGCGCCATCGTCAACCTGGCCTCCGACACCGCGCTGTGGGGCGCGCCCAAGCTGCTGGCCTACGCCTCCAGCAAGGGCGCGGTGATCTCGATGACGCGCTCGCTGGCGCGCGAGTGGGGCGACAAGGGCGGCATCACGGTGAATGCCGTGGCACCCGGCCTGACGCTGGTCGAGGCCACCGAGTACGTGCCGCTGGCCCGGCACGAAAAGTATCTGGAAGGGCGCGCCATCCCGCGCGAGCAGCAGGCGGTCGACGTCTGCGGCGCGGTGCTTTTCGCGCTCTCGGGCCTGTCGCGCTTCGTGACCGGCCAGCTGCTCGCCGTCAACGGCGGCTTCGTCATGCATTGATGAGAAATTTTTCGACCAAGGAGTCTTCAGCTATGAGCGACCTGTCCGAACAACAAAAGATCGAGAACACCGCCAACACCCTGGCGCAGCCCGAGGGCAGCAACCTCGAGCAGTGGATGAACACCCGCATCGCCCGCTATTCCACGCGCAAGTACGACTGGGATGCCCTCAAGTTCCAGGCCGACTTCGACCCCAAGTTCCGTCGCGCGCAGATGCGCTACGTGGGCACTGGCGGCACCGGCGTGGCAGCGGACGTGAACACCGTGCCGGCCGAGAACTTCACCTTCTCGACCATGGTGATCCCCGCCGGCCACGAAGGCCCGCCCCACCTGCACACCGACGTGGAGGAAGTGTTCTTCCTGATCCGCGGCAAGCTCAAGGTGATCATCGAGAAGGACGGCGAGCGTTTCGAGACCGTCATGACCGACCGCGACCTGATCTCGGTGCCGCCCGGCGTGTACCGCGAGGAGATCAACATCGGCGACGAGGACGCGCTGATGTGCGTGATGCTGGGCGCCAGAAAGCCCGTCACGCCGACCTATCCGGCCGACCACCCGCTGGCCAAGATCAAGCGCTGAGCAGCCGCCATGTCGCAAGCGCCCGCACTCGCCCCCGCCGAACTGGCCCGCCTCGACGCGCGCTTTGCCGCGCGCAGCGTGGCGCTGGCTGACGGCGCGACGGTGTCGGTGCGCACCTGCGGCAAGCAGGGCCCGACCATCGTCTGCCTGCACGGCATCGGCTCCGGCGCGGCGTCCTGGCTCGCGACCGCGCTGCAGCTCGAAGACCAGGCCCGCGTGATCGCCTGGGACGCGCCGGGCTACGGCGCCTCCACCCCGGTCGCGCCGGCGCAGCCCACGGCCGCGGACTATGCGCAGCGACTGGCGGGCCTGCTCGATGCGCTCGACATCGACCGCTGCGTGCTGGTCGGTCACTCGCTCGGTGCGATCACTGCGGCGCATGCGGCTCGGGCCGAATCGCCGATCGCATCGCGCATCGAAAAGCTGGTGCTGATCAGCCCGGCCGCCGGCTACGGCGCACTCGGCAAGGAAGAAGCGCGCGAGCGCGTTCGCAGCCAGCGCCTGGCCACGCTCGCGTTGGAAGGCATTGCCGGCATGGCCGCGCAGGCCGACGGCCGCTTGCTCTCGGCCGGTGCCGACGAACTGGCGCGGCAGTGGGTGCGCTGGAACATGGGCCGCCTGACCGACGCGGGCTACCGCCAGGCGGTGGAGCTGCTGTGCGGCGCGAACCTGTTGGCCGACCTGCCGCCCGCCATGCCGGTGCGCGTGGCCAGCGGTGCGCTCGATGTGGTCACTACTCCCGAGTCCTGCGCCGACGTCGCACGCGGCTGCGGCGTGACGCTGGAACTGCTGCCCGATGCCGGCCACGCCAGCTACGTCGAACAGCCCCAAGCCGTTGCCGCGCTGCTGCGCGAGACGCTGGCTAACTGATCAACAACAAGACAAGAAGGAACAAGGACATGAGCAACGACATCGTCGAAGAAGGTTCCGACCGCTACAACGTGCCCGCGCTGGAACGCGGCCTGCGCGTGCTGTGCGAGTTCAGCCGCGAGAACCGCACCCTGTCGGCGCCCGAGCTTGCGCGCCGCTTCGACCTGCCGCGCTCGACGGTCTTCCGCCTGCTCACCACGCTGGAGAACATGGGCTTCCTGGAACGCGCCGAAGGTGGCCGCGACTATCGGCTGGGCCTGGCGGTGCTGCGCCTGGGCTTCGAGTACCTGGCCTCGCTGGAACTCACGCAGCTGGGCACGCCGCTGCTGCAGCGCCTGTCGGAAGAGCTGCGCACGCCCTGCAACCTGGTGGTGCGCGACGGCCGCTCGATCGTCTACGTGGCCAAGGTGGCGCAGTCCTCGCCCTTCACGAGTTCAGTCACGGTGGGCACGCGCCTGCCGGCGCACGCCACGGTGCTTGGCCGCATCCTGCTGGAAGACCTGACCCTGCCGCAGCTGCGCGCCCTCTATCCGGAAGACAAGCTCGAGACCTTCTCCCCGAGCACGCCCAAGACCGTCAACGAGCTGTTCGACATGGTGCAGGCCGACCGCCAGCGCGGCTATGTGCTGGGCGAGGGCTTCTTCGAATCCAACATCTCCAGCATCGCCGCACCGGTGCGCGACCACAGCGGCCACATCGTCGCCGCGCTGGGTGCCACCATTCCCTCGGGCCACATCGAGGAAGAACGCATCGACGAGATGGTGGCCCGCGTGCGCGCAACCGCGGACGACATCTCGGGTCTCCTGAACTACGCGCCCGCCAGCAGCGGCGCCAAGGTCGTGCCGCTGCGCGGCGCCTGATCGAGGAAATCCGAGCATGAGCCTCGCTCCCCAAGCCTTCTTCGCCCCCGACGCGCTGGCCGGCCGCGTGGCCGTGGTCACCGGCGGTTCCTCGGGCATCGGCCTGGCCACAGTCGAGCTGCTGCTGGACTGCGGCGCCGCCGTCGCCCTGTGCGGCCGCAATGCCGAGCGCCTGGAAAGCGCGGTGGCCGGCCTGCGCGCATCGCGCCCGGACGCCAAGCTCTTCGCACGCACTTGCGACGTGCTGGACGCCAACGCCTTGCGCAGATTCGCCGCGCAAAGTGAGGCGACCCTGGGCGCGGCCTCGATGCTGATCAACAACGCAGGCCAGGGCCGCGTCTCCACCTTCGCCAACACCGAAGACCAGGCCTGGACCGACGAGCTGCACCTGAAGTTCTTCTCGGTGATCCACCCGACGCGCGCCTTCCTGCCGCAACTGATGGCGCAGCGCGCCGCGCTGGGCGATGCCTCCATCACCTGCGCCAACTCGCTGCTGGCACGCCAGCCCGAGCCGCACATGGTCGCCACCTCGGCGGCGCGCGCGGGCCTCCTGAACCTGGTGCGCTCCATGGCCACCGAATTCGCGCCGCAAGGCGTGCGCGTCAACGGCATCCTGATCGGCCTCATCGAGTCCGGCCAGTGGCGCCGCCGCTTCGATGCACGCGACGACAAGTCGCAGGGCTGGCACGCCTGGAGCGGCCAGCTTGCTAAGGACAAACACATTCCGCTGGGTCGCCTGGGTCTTCCGCTGGAAGCCGCACGCGCGATTCTTTTCCTCGCTTCGCCCCTGTCCTCGTACACGACGGGCAGTCATCTCGACATTTCCGGAGGCCATTCCCGCCATGCCTGACAACAACCATCCCGTGACCGTCGGCGCCGTCGTCGCCGCCTTCCTCGAGCAGTGCCAGGTCAAGGCGGCCTTCGGCGTCATCTCGATCCACAACATGCCGATCCTCGATGCCTTCGCGCAGCGCGGCGCGATCCGCTTTGTGCCGGCGCGCGGCGAGGCCGGGGCCGGTAACATGGCCGACGCCTATGCCCGCTCCACCGCCAGCCTGGGCGTGTGCCTCACCAGCACCGGCCCGGCCGCCGGCAACATCGCCGGCAGCATGGTGGAAGCGCTGACCGCCGGCGCCCCCGTGCTGCACATCACCGGCCAGATCGAGACGCCCTACATCGACAAGGGCATGTCGTACATCCACGAGGCGCCGGACCAGCTCACCATGCTCAAGGCCGTGTCGAAGGAAGCCTTCCGCGTGCGCAGCGTCGAGACCGTGCTGGGCACGCTCAAGCGCGCGGTGCAGGTGGCGCTGACTGCCCCCACCGGCCCGGTCAGCGTCGAGATCCCGATCGACATCCAGTCGGCGCTGACGACCATGCCCCGTGACCTCACGCCGCTGCCGGTCGAGCCCGCCGTGCCCTCGGTCGCCGCGCTCGATGCGCTCGCGCAGCGCCTCGCCAAGGCCAAGCGCCCCATGCTGTGGGTGGGCGGTGGTGCACGCCATGCCGGCGCCGCCATTCGCCGCCTACAGAAACTCGGCTTCGGCGTCGTGACGACCACGCAAGGCCGCGGCACCGTGCCGGAAGACGATGTCGGTTCCCTGGGCGCCTACAACATCCACAAGCCGGTGGAAGCGCTCTACCAGAGCTGCGATGCCATGCTGGTCGTGGGCTCGCGCCTGCGCGGCAACGAGACGCTCAAGTACGAGCTGAAGCTGCCGCGCCCCTTGTTCCGCATCGATGCCAACGGCGCTGCCGAAGGCCGTGGCTACAGCACCGACGCCTTCATCTGCGGCGATTCGAAGCTGGCGCTGGAAGGCCTGGCCGATCGCCTGGAAGCTGGCAAGTACCAGGCCGACCCGGCCTTGCTGAAGGACCTTCGCGCCGCCCACGAGCAAGCCGTGGCGACCTTGCGCGACGGCCTCGGCCCGTACGCCGAACTGGTGCGCCAGGTGCAGGCCAAGGCCGGCCGCAACTTCAACTGGGTGCGCGACGTCACCGTCTCCAACAGCACCTGGGGCAACCGCGAGCTGCGCATCTTCGAACCCAGCGCCGGCGTGCACGCCACCGGCGGCGGCATCGGCCAGGGCATGCCCATGGCGATCGGTGCCGCGGTCGGTGCCGCGGTCACCGGCTCGGGCCGCAAGACCTGGTGCCTTGCCGGCGACGGCGGCTTCATCCTGAACCTGGGCGAGCTCGCCACGGTGGTGCAGGAGAAGACCGACCTCGTGATCGTGCTGATGAACGACAAGGGCTACGGCGTCATCAAGAACATCCAGGACGCGCAGTACGGCGGCCGCCGCTGTTATGCCGACCTGCACACGCCCGACTACACGCTGCTGTGCAAGTCCCTCGCGCTGCCGCATGCCTGCGTGAAGAGCCTGGACGAACTGGAAGCGCGCCTGGCCGAAGCCACGGCCAAGCCCGGGCCCTTCCTGCTGGAGATCGACATGCTGTCCATCGGCGGCTTCAAGAGCGCCTTTGCCGGCCCGCCGACCAACACCGTGACGCAGATCCCGGCGCTCGCGGCAGTGGGCAAGTGAGGCCAGCCATGCTGAAAGTCGCGCTCATCGGCTGCGGTGCCATCGGCACCGCGATGCTGGAATTGCTGCGGGACGATGCCGGCTTGTCGGTGGCCGCCATCGTCGTGCCGGAAGAGGGCATGCAAGCCGCGCGTGCTGCCGTCGAGCGCCTGGCGCCGCGCGCCGCGGTGGTCAGCAGCGTGCCATTGGCCGGCATCGACCTGGTGGTGGAAGCCGCCGGCCATGCCGCCATCGAGGCGCATGTGCTGCCGGCACTGCGCCGCGGCACGCCCTGCGTGGTGGCCTCGGTCGGTGCGCTGTCGGCCAGCGGGCTGGCAGAAGCCGTCGAGCGCGCCGCCGCCACCGGCAAGACCCAGGTGCAACTGATCGCAGGCGCCATCGGCGCCATCGACGCGCTGGCCGCAGCGCGCGTGGGTGGCCTGGAGACGGTGCGCTACATCGGCCGCAAGCCCCCGCAGGCCTGGAAGGGCACGCCTGCCGAGCAGGGCCGCGACCTCGACGCCTTGCGCAGCGAGACCGTGATCTTCGAAGGCAGCGCGCGCGAAGCCGCCGCGCTCTATCCGAAGAACGCCAACGTTGCCGCCACCGTGTCGCTGGCCGGCCTGGGGCTGGACCGCACGCATGTGCGCCTGGTGGCCGACCCGGCCATCAGCGAGAACATCCACCGCGTCGAGGCCGAAGGCGCCTTCGGCAGCTTCGAGCTGACCATGCGCAACAAGGCGCTCGCCGCCAATCCCAAGACCTCGGCCCTCACCGTCTACAGCGCCGTGCGCGCGCTGCGCAACCGCGTGGCGCCCCTGGCGATCTGAACCTGGACCACCACGATGATTTCCACAGAACTCCTCCCCATCAATGTCGCCGGTGAATGGCGCCTGGGTGGCGGCGATGCCTACGAAAGCCTGTACCCGGCGAACGGCGAGCCGATCGCGCGCCTGAAGGCGGCGAGCCTGGCCGATGTCAACGAGGCCATCGAGCGCGCCGACCAGGCCTTCCGCACCAGCGGCTGGGCCCAGAAGCTGCCGCACGAGCGCGCCGCCGTACTGCATCGCGTGGCGCAACTGATCCGCGACAACGCCGAAGAACTCGCGCAGAAGCAGCGCCTGGACAACGGCAAGCCCATCAGCGAAACGCGCGCCCTGGTGGCGAGCGCCGCAGGCACCTTCCAGTTCTTCGCCGCTGCGCTGGAGACCCTGGAAGAAAGCATCACGCCCTCGCGCGGCCCCTTCGTCACGATGAGCGTGCACGAGCCCATGGGCGTGGTGGCCGCCATCACGCCGTGGAACTCGCCCATCGCCAGCGAAGCGCAGAAGCTCGCGCCGGCCCTGGCCGCAGGTAACGCGGTGATCGTCAAGCCGGCCGAAGTCACGCCGCTGATGGCTCTGGAACTGGCGCGCATCTGCGAAGCGGCCGGCGTGCCCAAGGGCATCGTCAGCGTGCTGCCGGGCAAGGGCTCGGTGATCGGCGACGCCATCACCAAGCACCCGCTCGTCAAGCGCGTGTCCTTCACCGGCGGCACCACCACCGGCAAGCACATCGCCCACATCGCGGCCGACAAGATGATGCCGGTCTCGCTGGAGCTGGGCGGCAAGTCGGCCACCATGGTGCTGGAAGACGCCGACCTCGACCACGCGGTGGCGGGCGTGCTCTACGGCATCTTCAGCTCCTCGGGCGAATCGTGCATCGCCGGCTCGCGCCTGTTCGTGGCATGCAGCATCTACGACGAATTCGTCACCCGCCTGGCCGAAGGCGCCAACGCACTGCGCGTTGGCGACCCGGCTTCCGAGCGTACCCAGATGGGTCCGCTCATCACCGCCCGCCATCGCGAGAGCGTGGAGCGCTACGTGGCGCTGGGCGTCTCGGAAGGCGCGCACATCCGCACCGGCGGCGTTCGGCCGCACGGCGAAGGCCGCGACAACGGCTACTACTACACGCCCACCATCCTGGAAGGCCTGACCAACAGCAGCCGCACCGCGCAGGAAGAGATCTTCGGCCCGGTGCTGGTGGCCATGCCCTTCGACAACGAAGAGAGCCTGGTCGCCCAGGCCAACGACAGCGTCTACGCGCTGGCCGCCGGCGTCTGGAGCCGCGACTTCAAGCGCGCCTGGCGCATCGGCCGCGCGGTGCAGGCAGGTACCGTCTGGGTCAATACCTACAAGCAGTTCTCCGTCTCCACCCCCTTCGGCGGCTGGCGAGACAGCGGCCTGGGCCGCGAGAAGGGACGCGAGGGCATCTTCCAGTACATGGAGCAGAAGAGCATGTACTGGGGAACGAGCGTGCAACCCCTGCCCTGGAGCCAATCATGAGCGTGCTGGGCATCGACCAGATCACCTACGCGGCGGACGACCTGTCGACCTGCCGCAAGTTCTTCGCTGATTGGGGTCTGACCCTCATTTCCGAAGCGGCCAACGAACTCGTCTTCGAATGCCTCAATGGCTGCCGTGTCGTGGTCGCCTCGCTGGACAAGCCGGGCCTGCCTGCAGGCATGGAAGATGGCCCGACGCTGCGCGAAGTGGTGTGGGGCGTGGAAAGCCAAGCCGACCTTCAGCGCTATGCGTCCGCCATCACCAAGGACCCGATGTTCGTCGACACCGAGGTCGAAGGCGCGCGACGCATCGGCTGCACCGACCCCAACGGCCTGGCGGTACGCCTGCAGGTCAGCCGCAAGCGCGCGGTGGAGGTTGACTGCGGCGCCATGAACACCTGGAACGCCAAGCCGCGCGTCAATCAGCCGGCGCCGATCTACGAGCGCGCCATGCCGATCGAGGTGGGCCATGTGGTGTTCTTCGTGAGCGATGTGGCGGCGACCAGCGCCTTCTACCGCGAGCGCTTCGGCTTCGTCTCTTCCGACAGCTACCCGAACCGCGGCGCCTTCATGCGCTGCGCGCCCGACGGCGGCCACCACGACCTGTTCCTGCTGCAGATCCCTTCGGGCAAGCGGGGCCTCAATCACGTGGCCTTCACCGTTCGCGACATCCACGAGGTATTCGGCGGCGGCCTGCACTTCTCGCGCCAGGGCTGGGAAACGCAGTTGGGCCCGGGTCGCCATCCGGTGTCCTCGGCCTACTTCTGGTACTTCAAGAACCCGGCCGGCGGCCTGATCGAGTACTACGCCGACGAAGACCAGCTGACCGCCGACTGGCAGCCGCGCGAGTTCGAGCCCGGCCCCACGGTGTTTGCCGAATGGGCGGTGGACGGCGGCCTGGACGGCCACACACGTCGCCAGAAGAACGCCGAAGGCCCGCAGGGCAAGTTCCTTACCGAAAAGAAATGAACAAGAGCATGTTGATCCGACGCACCGTTCTCGCCCGCTGGCTGGGCACCGCGCTCGCGGCGCTGGCCGTTCTTTCGAACGCCCATGCGCAGCAGGCGGACGTGCACAAGCAGCTCGCTTCCGAGCGCTTCACCATCATCTCGCCCTTCCCGCCGGGCGGCCCGGTGGACACCCTGGCGCGCATCCTGTCCGAAGGTTTGTCCAAGCGCTACGGACAGGCGGCGGTGGTGGAGAACGCGGCCGGCGCGGCCGGCAACATCGGCATCGACAAGGTCAAGCGCGCCAAGGGCGACGGCCACACCCTGCTGGTGGTGCCGGCCGGCAACCTGACCATCAACCCGACCCTGATGCCGAACTTTCCCTTCGACATCGAGAAGGACTTCGTGCCCGTCACCATGCTGGCCAAGGCGCCCAACGTGCTGGTCGCGGCGCCGGGCTCGGGCATCAAGAGTGCGAAGGATCTGGTTGCGATGGCCAAGGCCAAGCCGGGCACGCTCTCCTACGCATCGCCGGGCGTGGGCAGCGGCCTGCACCTGGCCGGCGAGCTGTTCAAGCAGCAGGCCGGCGTCGACCTGCTGCACGTGCCTTACAAGGGCACCGCCCCTGCTTTGAACGACGTGCTCGGCGGCGTGGTGCCACTGATGTTCAGTAACCTGCCCGCGACCTTGCCCTTCATCAAGCAGGGCAAGCTGGTCGCGCTGGGCATCACCGAAGCCAAGCGCACGCCGGTTGCGCCGGAGATCCCGACGCTGGCCGAGCAGGGCATCCAGGGCGTGAACGTCACGTCCTGGTACGGCCTGCTGGCCCCGGCCGGCACGCCGCCCGCCGTGGCCGAGCAACTGGCCAAGGACGCCGCCGAGTTCCTGGCCCAGCCGGATGTTGCCGAGCGCCTGAAGGCGCAGGGCATGACGGCCGCCACCACGAAGCCGGCCGCCTTCGCCGCTGCCATGCGGGAAGAGACCGCGCAGTGGGCCCGAATCATCAAGGCCCGAAACATCGTCGCCGAGTGACGGCGAACACCCACCCAATACCGACCCCGACGGAGGCTCACATGACCGATCGCTTTCTGAACCCGCACCAGGCGCGCCAGCGCACGCCCACCACCTACGAAGACCTGCTGGGCGACGCCATCGAGCGCGCCTACGGCGCCGGTATCCATGACCTGCCCGGCCTGGTCGAGGCGCTCAACGCGAGCGGCCTGTCCAGTCCCACCGGCGCCCCGTGGACCGAGGCCAACTACCGCGAGGCGATGGCCGCCCTCGCAGACTGAACGAAGAAGGAACCCGCCATGACCACCACCACTCACGATGATCCGGTCGACCAACTGCTCGAGATCGGCCTGAAGGACCTCTGGTATCCGATCTGCCCCACCAGCTTCATCAAGGAATCGCCCGTCTCGCTGCGCCGCCTGGGCCGCAAGTTCGCCTTCTGGCGCGACCAGTCCGGCAAGCTGCACGCGCTGGAAGACCGCTGCCCGCACCGCGGCGCGCCGCTGTCGCAGGGCGTGATCCTGGGCGACCGCCTGTCCTGCCCCTACCACGGCGTCGAAGTGCGCTGCGACGGCGTCGTCACCCGCGTGCCGGGCAGCCCCGGCTGCAAGCTGGAAGGCTCGCAGGCCACGCGCTTCTTCCACGTGGAAGAGAAGGCAGGCGCGGTCTGGCTCTACAACTCCAGGGAATCGGTCGACACCCCGCCGCCGCTGGTGCTGCCCGAGCAGCTCACCGACGACGAGAACCATTCGGGCTTCCTGTGCTATGCCGAGTGGAAGGGCGACTACCGCTACGTGCTGGACAACGTGATGGACCCGATGCACGGCACCTTCCTGCACAAGCAGTCGCACTCGATGGCCGAGGGTGACTCCACCGCCAAGTTCGGCGTGCGCCAGACCGATACCGGCTTCGTGTTCGAGAAGGAAGGCCAGCGCAACGTCAACTTCGACTGGACCGAATGGGCCGACACCGGCATGCACTGGATGCGCCTGGAAATCCCGTACCCGAAGACCGGCGGCCCCGGTGGCAACTTCATCATCGTGGGCAGCTACACGCCGATCTCGACCACGCTGTCCTGCGCCTTCCACTGGCGCGTGCGCAAGCTGCCCAAGGGGTGGGAGCGCGACACCTGGCGCTTCCTCTACAAGAACCGCCTGGAAGCGCGCCACTGGCACGTGCTGGAGCAGGACCGCGTGCTGATCGAGAACATGGAGCCCGATGCCAACCAGCACGAGCAGCTCTACCAGCACGACCTGGGCATCGTGCGCCTGCGCCGCCACCTGAAGGGCCTGGCGCAGCAGCAGTTGGAAGGGCAGGGCGCCTGACGCCCTGATGTCGTCCTGAATTTCCCGAGGTTTCGCAAATGTCATCCCCCACGCTGAACGCCCTGGTGCACACCATGCGCTACGAAGCCGACGGCATCGTCAGCGTCGAGTTCCGACCGGCCACGCCGGAAGTGGACTTCCCCGCCTTCGAAGCCGGCTCGCACATCGACCTGCACCTGCCCAACGGCCTGGTGCGCAGCTACTCGCTGTGCAACCCCAGCACCGACCGCCAGCGCTACGTGGTGGGCGTGCTGAACGACCGCAAGAGCCGTGGCGGTTCGCGCTACGTGCACCAGCAGTTGCGCGTGGGCATGACGCTGCCGATCTCGCAGCCGCGCAACAACTTCAAGCTTCACGACGACGCCAGCCGCTCGGTGCTGGTGGCCGGCGGCATCGGCGTCACGCCCATCTGGTGCATGCTGCAGCGCCTGGCCGCGCTGGGCCGGCCGGTGGAGATGATCTACTGCGCGCGCTCGCGCAAGGAGTCGGCCTTCGTCGAGTCCATCAGCGCGCTGGCGGCCGAGAAGTCCATCCCGCTCACCTGGCACTTCGACCAGGAAAAGAATGGCCCGCCGGATCTGGCCGCCCTGCTGGCCGACAAGTGCGCCGACAGCCACTACTACTGCTGCGGCCCCACGCCCATGCTCGACAACTTCGAGGCCACCTGCGAGAAGCTGGGCTACCTGCACGCGCACATCGAGCGCTTTGCCGCGGTGCATGTGGAGTCGCCGGCCGCCACCGAGACCTACGTCGTCGAGTGCGCCAAGAGCAAGAAGAGCGTCGAGGTGCCCCCCGGCAAGTCGATCCTCGACAGCCTGATCGACGCCGGCCTGAGCCCCGACCACAGCTGCAAGGAAGGCGTCTGCGGCGCCTGCGAGACGCGGGTGCTGGAAGCGGGCGAGATCGAGCACCACGACGGCATCCTCTCCAAGGCGGAGCGCGCGGCCGGCAAGACCATGATGATCTGCGTCTCGCGCTGCAAGCGCGGACCGCTGGTGCTGGACATCTGAACGAACGGCAGCCGGCGGCGTCGGGGGGCGGGCGCCCCCGTTCGATCGGAGGCGCCCCGGCTTCAGGCCTGCAGATGCATCGCCATGGCCGGATCGCTGACGCCGGGTTTGCCGGTTTCGATACGGCCGGCGAAGCGGCGCTCGAAGTTCTCCGACGTGACCGTGAAGTCATACCAGTCGCCGCTCTTCTTGAGGTTCCAGT
The DNA here is from genome assembly GCA_035476655.1 of Variovorax sp. Classification (GTDB taxonomy): domain Bacteria; phylum Pseudomonadota; class Gammaproteobacteria; order Burkholderiales; family Burkholderiaceae_C; genus Variovorax. Next base: position 14,998 of record DATILH010000128.1, on the reverse strand, counting down.
GCTGGCTATCGGTCTCGCCGGGCTTGATCTTCTTCATCGTCCACGGACCATCGTCGCGGTAGGCGTTGGATGTGATCGTCACGCTGCCGGTTTCCGTGCCGCTGTTGCGTACCCTCAGGTGGAGGTCGCCGCTGTGGGCCTGGTAGCCGACCTGGATCTCGGGCTTGAACGACGCCGTGTCGTGCGACAGCGCATCGCCCTTGAAGCTGCGCACGAAGCCGTTGGGGCCGTAGACCCAGAGCTCGTACTTGCCGCTGTCGGATAGGCCCGTGTTCCATGTGTCGCTCAGCGTCTTGCCGGCCTCCACGGTGTAGCGGCGCGGAATGCGGTCCAGGTGCAACTTGTCGTAGACGTGGAAGACGGCACCCTGCTTGCCGCTGTTGGCGAACACCAGCGACAGCATGCCGCGCCCTTCCATCCGCGCGCTGGTGTGCAGCTCGTAGGGGAGCGCGCGCGAGAAGCGCACGCCGGTCTCCTGGAACAGCGGCTGCGGCGTGGCGGGCGCAGTGGTGATGGGGGCCGTAGGCAGAAGCCTCTGCGCCGCATTGATCGCGGCGAAGTTGCTCGTGTCGGGCAGCCTGGGAAAGACCGGATCGTTCGGGTTGACGAAGTCGAAGCAGGAGGTGAGGTCGCCGCAGACTGCGCGGTGCCACGGGCTGATCGCGTCCACCGTGATGCCGAAGCGCTTCTCGAGGAATCTGCCCACGGAGGTGTGGTCGAACACCTGCGAATCGACCCAGCCGCCCTTGCTCCACGGCGACACCACGTACATCGGCACGCGCGAACTCAGGCCCCACGGGCGAAGCTTGCCGCTGGTGGTGTCGTTGACGTTCAGGTAGTTGCCCACGGAGGCGTCGAAATACTCGCCGTCCAGTGTCACGGTGGACTTGCCCATCAGGTTGCCATTGACGTCATACGACGGCACCGCTGGCATCGGCAGATGGTCGAAGAAGCCGTCGTTCTCGTCGAAGGTCACGAAAAGGACCGTCTTGCTCCAGACTTTCGGATTGGACGTCAGCGCCTCCAGCACGTCCGAGATGAAGTCGGCGGCGCCGGCAGTGCCTTCGCTGCTGCCGGGATGCTCGGCCAGGGCCTGCGTGGGCAGCACCCACGAGACCTGCGGCAGGCTGTCGTTGATCACGTCCTGCTTGAGCTGGGCGAGGAAATTGACAGCGCCGTCAGCCGACGCGGGGCCGCCCGTCAGGCCGTGCTCATAGATGGGCGAACCCGGCTGCGCAGTGCGGAAACTCTGGAAGGCCAGGCCCCCGTGCATGGCGCCCGTCCAGTTGTTGTTCATGTTCTGGTAGATGTGCCAGCTGATGCCCGCCTGTTGCAGAACATCCGGCAACGTGTCCCACTTGAAGGCGGTGTTCTTGTACTTGTAGTTGTAGGCGCCCGTTGCGGGGTCGACCTGACCCGACCCGTCTGCCTGCTGCGCCCTGCCCGCGACCCAGTTGGACGGGCTGGGCCAGCAGCGCGAGTTGACGGGCTCGGAATCAGCGTCCGTGCTGTTGATGCCCTTCTTGCGCAGTTCCGGGTTGAAGTTGGAGCCCGACCAGAACACGATGCGGTTCGGGTCGGTGCCGGTGAGGATGGAACAGTGATAGCCGTCGCAGATCGTGAAGGCATCGGCCAGCGCGAACTGGAACGGAATGTCCTCGCGCAGGAAGTAGCCCATCGTCGCCTGGTTCTTGAACTGGATCCAGCGATCCATCTTCCCCTGGTTCCACGCCGCCTGCTGATCGGGAAAATTGTGCGGCGTGCCAGATCCGATCAGCGCCCTGCCGATGGTGGAATCGCGGCGAAAGGGCTGGATCTCCGCGCCGCCGGTGGGGTTGGGTTGGAAATACACCGACTTGCCGCTCGCCAGCGGAATCGGGAAGCGGTCGCCGAAGCCCCGCACACCCTTCATGGTGCCGAAGTAGTGGTCGAAGCTGCGGTTCTCCTGCATCAGGATGACGATGTGCTGGACGTCCTCGATGGTGCGCTTCTTGACGTCCGCCTGGACCGCGAGTGCGCGCTGGATGGAGGGCGGCAGCATGGTGAGCGCGGACGCGGCGCCCAGGGTGCTGGCGGTCTTGCGGAGGAAATCGCGTCGTGGGGGATGGGTCATGGTCATGGTTGCAACTCGTAGATGTGAAGGACGAGGAGGGGGATGGTTCAGGGCGCCCAGCTGAGGGACGAGGCCGAGGAGGATTGGTCCGCCGTCGAAGCGCCGGACGTCGAGCCATCGGGCTTGTGCGCGGCCACCGCGGGGTCGCTGGACGCTGTTGCGCCCGAGGCGCCGGCATCGGAGCCCGAGCTGCCGCCGCCGCACGCGGCAAGGCTCAGCACAAGAGCGGCGGCGCCGAGGCCGCGGACGAGAAAGGCAGGTTTCATTGCGGGATTCCTTGATGGATAGGGGTCGAGGGGAAGGGAGATGCGCGGCGTGTCGACGCCGCGTCAGGCGTAGTGCCGGCGCATGCGCGCGGCGATCTGGTCGAGCGCGAAGACGGTCAGGAAGATCGCGATCAGGATCGTTCCGACATGGCCGTACTGGTACATGTCGTAGCGGCCCTTGAGTTCCTGCCCGATGCCGCCGGCGCCCACCAGGCCGACCACGGTGGCCATGCGCACGTTGCGATCGAGGACGTAGAGCGTGTAGCCGATGAACTGCGGCATCACCTGCGGCAGCACCGCGAAGCGCATCACCCGGAGCTTTCCGGCACCGATGGCGCGCAGTGCCTCCTGGGGCTTGTCGTCGGCTGTCTCGATGTCCTCGGCGTAGAACTTGCCGAGAAAGCCGGCCGCGTGCAGTGCCAGCGCGAGTACGCCGGCGATCGGCCCGAAGCCGTAGGCCAGCACCAGAAACAGGGCGCTGACGGGTTCGGGCACCGCGCGCAGCAGGCTCACGAGAGCGCGCGCCAGACCGTAGGTGAAGGCGTTGGCCGTGTAGTTGCGCGCGCTGAACCAGGCCAGGGGGAGGCTGAATAGGACGGCCAACAGCGTGGCCCAGAGCGCGATCTCCAGGGTTTCGAGCATCTTGGCCATCACCAGCCAGAGGTAGCCCAACGGCTCGACCAGGACCTCGCGCCGCTCGACGCTTTGCTTCATGGTCAGCGTGGTCGGGTCCAGGCGCTGCTCGTGCGTTGTCTGTTGCTCGATGTAGGCAAGCCAGGGCAGGTGATCGCGATCGAAGTCCTCGATGCGCGCGACCTGCGTGCGCTCGGAGATCTGTATCGGGAACAGCGAGCGGGCGATCTTGGCCATGCCCGACGACACTTGGGCGTTGTCGCGCAGGCCAACGGCCGCAAGCAGGCCTTCGCCGCTCAGTGCGAGCATGCGGCCGATCTCGACGCGCTGGCCGGCCGCGAAGAGGACCAGCAAGGCCAGCAGCAGCACCACCATGGAATGCGTGCCGTAGGGACGCTCAATGTGCCAGGCCGTGGCGGGGCGCTTTGTCGCGGCGTTCATCACGCGACCTCCAGGGCGAGTGCAGGCGGGCGCGGCGGTGCCGCAGGGACCGGCGCAGGCCGATCGACGCCGCCGTGGTAGACAGCGCGCTCGCTCGAAGCATCGAAGGCTTCCGGCGGGCCATCGAACACCACCTTGCCGCCGCGCAGCGCGACGATGCGATCGGAGAAGCTGCGTGCCAGCTCCACCTGGTGCAGGCTGCACAGCACCGTGGTGCCGCGCTCGCGCGCCTGTCGCCGGAGCAGCGCCAGTACCTCGTGGCTGGCGCGTGGATCGAGACTGGCCACGGGCTCGTCGGCCAGCACCAGCGGCGGCTCGAGCATGAAGGCACGCGCGATGCCCACGCGCTGCTGCTGGCCGCCGGAGAGTTCGCTGGCGCGCCGCGAGAGATGCTGTTCATCGAGGCCTACCGCCTCGATCAGCTCGCAGGCCCTGCGGCGCGCCGCTTCGGGAAACAGGCCCGCCAACGCGCGCCAGAGCGGTAGCGAAGGCAGCGCGCCGCAGAGCACGTTGGTCGCCACGCTGCTGCGCAGCACCAGGTTGAACTGCTGGTGGATCATGCCGATGCGCGGCTGGATCCGCGCAAGCGAGGCGGGCGCGACGCGCACGCCGTTCACGTGAACGGCGCCGCCGGTCGGCGTCGCGAGCCCGTTGGCCACGCGCAGCAGCGTGGACTTGCCCGCGCCCGAGGCGCCCAGCAGCACGCAGAACTGCCCGGCCGGAACCTGCAGCGATACGTTGTCCAGGGCCACGGTGCCGTCCGGATATCGCATGCCGATGGAATCGAAACCCAGCATGGGGGCGTTCAACGCTCGGCCGCCTTCTTCAGGATCTGACCCTTGAGCTCGTCGGTGAGCAGCGCGAGCTTCCCGGCCGCCACGTTGAATTCGGCTTCGGAGAATTTGGTGTCGAAGGCATCGACCTTCTTGCCGCCGTAGCCGCGGATCATCTCGGGCGTCACGCCGGGCGCCTTGTGCACGCTGGCGAAGGCAGTCTTGAGCTTGGCCTTCAGCGCTTCGGGCAACTTGGCGTTGAGTGCGAGCGGGGGATAGGGGATCGGGATGCTCTTGGCGATCACCTTGATCGCCTTCGGATCGACCGCGCCCTGCTGAACCGCCTTCTCGTAGGAATCGAAGGACAGCGAGGCGACGTCGACCTGGCCCTGCGTCAACGCGGCCAGGCTGCTGGCATGACTGCCGGTCATCCGGATGGCTGACAGGTCTCGCACCGGATCCAGCCCGGCATCAAGCAGCATGGCGATCTGAAAGGTGAAGCTCGAGGCCGAGTTGATGTCGCCGAAGGCCACGCGCTTGCCCTTCACGTCCGGGACCGAGGCCAACGGTGCATCGGCCTTGGCGAACATGCCGGCGTAGTAGACCGACTCGCCCTTCTCCACACCGACCGCCAGCAGTTGCGCGCAGCCGCGCTCGTGCGCCTGTACGTAGGAGACCGGGCCGAAGAAGGCGATGTCGGCGAGCTGGTTGCACATGCCTTCCACCACCGCGCCGTAGGACTGGCCGACCTTGAGGTCGAACTGCAGGCCGGTGGTGCGGGAGATCGCGTTGAAGACCGGCGCGTAGTCGGCCTTGGTGCCGGATTCAGTGCCGCCGTCGGCCGGGATCAGCAGGACGCGCAGCGGGTGCTCCCTGGTGCCATCGGCCACGCCCTGGGCGGCGGCCGGGTTCAAGGTCGCCGCCGCGAGCGCGAGCGTGGCGGCGAATGTCAAAGGCTTCCTCATGTGGTGTTCTCTCCAAATCGTTGCAGTGGCTGGGCCGGTGCGTTGACCGGCTCGACCCTGACGAGGTTAGGGAACACAGATGACAAGCAAATGAATTGCGCTCAAACATGATGTAACAATGATTGAGTAAAACTCAATACAATCCGGAGCCGGCACCGGATGTCCGGTGCGAGCGCAACCCACACCACCATGAGCATTGAAAGTACGTCCAGCCACCTCATCGTCGATCTCGACGGCACGCTGATCCGCGAGGACGAGCCGCTCGAAGGCGCCGCCGACCTACTGGCGCGATTTCGCGACCGCTACGTGATCGTCTCGAACAACTCCACGCACACCGCGCGCGGCATGGCCCGGCGACTCGGCCGCATGGGGCTGAAGGTCGAGCCCGAGCACATCGTGCTGGCCGGCGAGCAGACCATCGACTACATGCGCCGTGATCATCCGCACGCGCGCATGCTGCTGGCCGCCAGCGCCGCGCTGCAGCGATATGCGAGATCGATCGGATGCGAACTGGTGGAATCGGATGCCGATTTCGTGGTGCTCGCGCTCGATCCGAATTTCAATCTTGCGCGCATGCACAAGATGGCCAACCAACTGCGCGTCGGCGCACGGCTCGTGGTGACCAACGGTGACGACAACCATCCCGGACCCGGGGGCACGGTGGTACCGGAGACCGGTGCGCTGATGGCGGCCCTGGTGTCCGCGAGCGGTGTGCAGCCCTGGCGGGTCCTCGGCAAGCCCGGCTCCCTGCTGCTCCAGGAAGGCCTGCGCCGGCTGGGTGCGCAGGTGGGCGGCACGATCGTGATCGGCGACAACCCATCGACTGACGCGCTCGGCGCGGCGCAGTTGGGCATGCGCTGCGTGCTCGTCGGAAACGCGCCTGCCGCCGAGGCGAAAACGCTGGCCGCGCTGCTGCGCACCGGCGCGCCGCTTCAGTACCGCTTGAGCGAGAGCACGTCGAATGTCTGTCGGAGCGTCTTGACCGATCTGTCGTAGTCGCTGAGCGCGAGGCAAGCGATCAGCACGTCGATGATGGCGAGTTGCGCCAGCCGACTCGTCATCGCCTCGGTGCGAAAACTGGTCTCGCGCGCCATCGTGAACAGCACCACGTCGGAGAAGGCCTGAATCGGCGACTTCCCGAAGTTGGTGATGCAGATGGTGGACGCACCCGCCTCCTTCGCCAGGCGCGTGGCGGTCACTGTCTCGTGCGTGCTGCCCGAGTGCGAGATCGTGAGCGTCGCCACACCGGGGCCGGTGAGCGCGGCGCTGATCGCCTGAACGTGCGAGTCGATCGCCACCTTGACGTCGAGCCCGATGCGAAGCATGCGGTAGTGAGCGTCCTCTGCAATGGTGGCCGCGCTTCCAATGCCATAGATCTCGATGCGCCGCGCCTTCCGGAGCAGGAGGACCGCCTTCTGCATCGCGCTGACATCCAGGGCAGCCTGCGTGTCGTGCAGGGTCTGGACGTTGCTCTGGAAGATCTTGCGGATGGCGAGGTCGACGTTGTCGCCCGGCTCCAGGTCTTCGTGGATGAACTGCACCGGCTGCACGACTTCCTGTGCCAGCGCGATCTTGATCTGCTGGAAGCCGGTGGCACCCAGATTCTTGCAAAAGCCGACGATGCTCCCCTCGCTGGAACCGGTGCGCTCCGCCACTTCGCTCACGGACATGTGGACCACTTCCTGCGGGTTCTTGACGATGAAGTCGGCAATGCGCTGACCCACCGGGCCGAGCGAGGGCCACATCGCCTCGATACGCGCGAGCACGGCCGACACAGGGCCCGGCGCCACCGCCGCCCCGGCCGAACGTGCGCCGCCCTTGCGCGGTTTCGACTTGCTGTTGTGCTGCTTCATGGGCCCCAAGCTTACTTGGGCACAGCTGACGACTCACTTGCGCGGCCGCCATGGTGGCGCGGGCTTGAAGCGCTCTTGCAGGAATGACAGGAACAGCTTCACCCTGGCGGACATGCCGGCACGCTGTGCCACCAGGGCGACCACATCGGCGGCAGGAAGGCTCCAGTCCTCCAGGACGCGCACCAGGCGCCCCGAGGCCAGGCTTTCGGCGACATCCCATTCCGAGCGCATGATCAGGCCCTTGCCACTGAGCGCCCACTGTCGCGCAACGTCGCCATCGTTGCTGCTCAAGGTCGGCGCCACCCGCACCGCAACGTCGCTGCGCTTCTTCCGGAAGTGCCACAGCGTGACGTCCTCCAGGTTCTCGCGCAGCACGATGCAGTCGTGCGCGGCCAGGTCGTCCGGCGTGCGCGGGGCTGGGCGGCGGGCAAGGTAGTCAGGTGCGCCGCAGACGAAGCGCGCATTGGGCGCGATGGGATAGGCGACCATGCTCGAAGTCGCCAGGCTGCCGATATGCACGATCAGGTCGTAGCGATTCGCGTCGGCCGCCGATACCACGTCGCTGAGCGTCAGGGAAACCTTCAGCCCGGGGTGCAAGGTATGAAAGTCGGCGATGGCCGCGGCCAGGTGATGCCTGCCGAAGCCCAAAGGGCCGCAAACGTTCAGCATCCCCGCGACCTCACCCGAGCGAGCGCGCAGGTTGTCGATCAACTCATCCAGTTCGGCGAGCAGAGCCACGGCCCCCGCATGGAAGAGTTCGCCCTCGTCGGTCAGGCTGAATCGGCGAGTGCTTCGGTGGACCAGATGCAGCCCCAGGCGGCTTTCCAGTTGCCGCAGCCGCTGCGACACGGACGAGGCCGTCACGTCCATGCGGCGCGCCGCCTCCGCGAGGGAGCCGCTCTCGGTGATGGTGACGAAGAAGCGAAGGTCGGTGATGTCGTGCGACATCCGGTGATCCTAGTAGTCCACGCTGGTGCCGAGCCCCCGCTTCAGGGCCGAGCGTACGGCGAGATCGGCCACGGCCAGGTCCTGCAGAGCGACGCCGGTTCCATCGAAGAGGGTGATTTCGTCTGCCGTGCGGCGCCCGTCGCAAGAGCCCTCGATGACCGCACCGATGCTGCCGCGAAAACTCTCTTCCGTGATGAGTCCGGCGTTGTAAGCATGCTGGCATTCGCCGATGCTGATCGCCTGCGCGGCCTCATCGACGAACAGGGCGGCCCTCGCCACCAGGGCGGGGTCCAGCTCCTGCTTGCCCCTGGTGTCGGCGCCCATGGCGTTGATGTGGGTCCCGGGGCGCACCCAGGAACGCTCGATCAGCGCCTTCTGCGAGGGCGTCACGGTGATCAGGATGTCGGCGCGGGTGGCCACAGCTTGGGCGTTCGCTTCGGGCACGAATTCCAGGCCGAGTTGCTCCACGACGCGGCCGAAGGCGGCAAGGCTCTCAGGCGCGCGATTCCACGCGTGGACCCGGCGGATGGCACGCACGGCCAGCGTCGCGCGCAATTGGTAGTGCGATTGCACACCCGCGCCGATGATGCCGAGCACGGTGCTGTCGGGGCGCGAGAGGTACTTGGTCGCGACCGCGCTCGCCGCGCCGGTGCGCACGCCGGTCAGGTAGTTCGCGCTGACGAGCGCGCAAGCGCGGCCCGTGTCCGGGTCGAAGAGCAAGGTCGACGACTGGTGATTGCCCAGGCCCTTCACCGCGTTGTGCGGCCAGTAGCCGCCCGCCTTGAGGCCGAGAATCGGTACGCTGGTGTCGCAGCCGGCCTTGACGCCGTAGACGGCGTCCTGGCGGCCCACCGTCTCGCGAACCACCGGGTAGTTGCGCGCATCGTGGCGCGACATCGCGGCGAAACATCGCTCGACGACTGCGATGGCGTCTTCGACGCTCACCAGGGCGCGGGCCTCCTGTTCTGAAATGATCAGCATTGCGTCTTTCCGTTGCCTCACCAGCCGCTGAAGCGCGGCCAGCTCGCAGCGATCTCGCGGCCCGCTCCGAGCACCTTGTAGTGGTCGTACTGCGCCGCCGTGGGGCAGGCGTGATTGGGAATGATCCGCACCTGCGCGCCTACCGAACGATGCAGCGCGCCGTCGATCTTGCCGGACCGGTGCGCCATGATGCCGTGCTCCTGGTTGGCGCCCACGAGGATGAGGTCATCCAGCGGCCGCCCGTCGAGGTCGCAGACGAGCCCATAGCCCTGGTCCACCGGCTGCCTGGACGTGCCGCGGTCGCGCGACATCGCCATCCATCCGGCGTCGAGAATCGTCCAGCCCTTCTCGCGCTGATGGCCGATCACCGTGGCCAGCACCGACAGGGCGATGTCGTCCACGCGGCAGACATTCAGGCCGGCCATCACGAGATCGAAGAACACGAACACGCCGGCGCGCACCTCCGTGACGCCTTCCAGTTGCTCGGCGAACAGGGCGGTCGGCGTCGAGCCGACACTGACCACGGGGCAGGCGAATCCCGCTGTGCGCAGGCGCTGCGCGGCATGGACGGCCGCTGCACGCTCTTGCTCGGCCATCGCGCGTATTGCATCGGTGGATGTGCAATCGTAGGAGCTCCCGGCGTGCGTGAGGATGCCCTGCACAGCGATGCCGGCGCCTTCGAGGAACTGCGCAATGCCAAGAAGATCGTCGGCATCGGGCTTCACGCCCGAGCGGTGGCCGTCCGAGTCGATCTCGATGAGCACGTCGAAATGCCGCTGCGTCGCCTTCGCGCGTTCTGCCAGCATTTGCGCGGCCTCGATGCTGTCGAGGATCAGCGTGAGCCGCACGCCCTTGTCCTGCAACGCCATGACATGGTCGAGCTTGTTCGGTGCGATGCAGACAGCGTAGAGGATGTCGGTGACGCCATGGGCCGCAAAGTAGTCGGCCTCGCGCAGCGTGGAAACCGTGATCGGCCCCTGCGGCGTTTCCATGATCCGGCGGGTCACGTCGATCGACTTGTTGGTCTTCACGTGCGGGCGGAACGAGACGCCAAGGCGGTGCATCTGCTTGCGCATGCGCTCGATGTTGCGGTCCATGCGCGCCTCGTCGAGCAGCAACGCAGGGGTCTCTAGTTGTTCGAGAAATTGCTTGGTCATTCAGCTTTCCGCTTCGTTGCTCTTGCGCGCCAGCACGCGTCCAGGCCGTGCGCCGGTCGGTTGGCCGCCTTGCCAGACCACGGTGCCATTGACAATCACCGCGTCGATGCCGCGTGCAGGCGCGATCGGTGTTTCATAGCTCACCGCTTCGTCCACGGTGTCGGCGTCGAACAGGGCCAGGTCGGCATACGCACCTTCCTTCAGCACCCCGCGGTCCTGGAGGCCGAAGTTCTTCGCCGTGAGTCCGGTCATCTTGTAGACGGCCGTTTCCAGCGGGAACAGCCCCAGCAACCGGCCATAATGGCCCAGCACGCGCGGGAAGCTTCCCCACAGGCGCGGATGCGGCGAGGCGTCATGCGGCAGGCCGTCGGAGCCGATCATGGTCTTGTCGAACTTCAGGATGCGCTGCACGTCGCTCTCGTCCAGCCGGAAATAGATGCCGCCTGCGGGGCTGAGCCGACGGATCGCTTCTTCCGCGCTGACACCGAGCTTCTTCGCGATGACGTCGAGATCCTGGCCCGCAAGTTCGGGCATGGGCCTGGACCAGCTCACGATCACGCGCGACGAGGTCGCCGCGCGGTCGGCCGAGAGGATGGTGGAGCCGGCCGTGTACGGGTAGCAGTCCAGGCAGATCGGCTGCTTGGCCATGTTCTTCTCGATGAAGGCCAGCGCCTCCTGCGAACGACCGTGGTTCGCGGGCCCGACCACCTTCATGTGAGAGATCACCACCTGCACGCCGACCTCGCGGCCGACGCGAAAGGTTTCCTCCAGCGAGTCGATCACCCGGTCGGCCTCGTCGCGCATGTGGGTGCAGTACACGCCCTTGAAGTCCTTGAGCGGGCGGCAGGTCTCGATCACTTCCTCCGTCGGTGCAGCGACCGCGGGCTCGTAGAACAGGCCGGTGGAGACACCGATGGCGCCGGCTTCGAGCGCTTCCTGGACCAGCGCGCGCATGCTGGCGATCTGGTCAGCGGTGGCCGCGAGGCCCAGATCGTCCAGCGTCGCGACGCGCAAGGTGGTGTGGCCCACGAGCAGGGCGCAGTTGGTCGCCGGCGGCTTGGCGCGCAGTTCCTCGATGTACGAAGCGAAGGTGGGGAAGGAGAACCATCCGCCTTCCTCGTCGAGCAGGTTCAAGGGCGGCGTGACCGGCTGCGTGATCCCGCCCGGCATCGGGGCCAGCGAAATGCCGCAGTTGCCCGCGATCACGGTGGTGATTCCCTGGCTGACCTTGGGCGCCATGTCGGGGTTGGACAGCATGAGGCGGTCGTCGTGCGTGTGCGCATCGATGAAGCCGGGTGCCGCGATCCGGCCGCCCTGGTCGATCTCCACATCGCCTCGCATTGCAGACAGGTCGCCGATGCGCGCGATGCGGTCGCCGCGGATGCCGATGTCGCCCATGAAACGGGGCGCCCCGGTGCCGTCGACGATGCTGGCGTTGCGGATCAGAAGGTCAAATTTTTCCTGCATCGAATGTCTCGAGTTGAAAGAGCTCAAAGAAGCGCGCCGCGCGCGGCAATCGGCCAGAGGGCCTCGACCCGCCCGCCGCGCACGCAGACCAGCTCGTCGTAGAGATTGACGGTCGGGTCGCAATGTCCAGGCACCAGCATCAGCGGATCGCCCAGAGACAGCGCTGCGCCATCGGCGGTGGCCAGCACGCCATGCTCGTCGGAGGCCTTCACGTAGCGCAGGTCGGGGCGCTGCCAAACGGTCGGCAGGCCGGAATCCACGCTGGACGCCTTCAAGCCGGCGTCGACCACGGCGCGCTCGGACGTGGCGCGGCTCATGACGGCGGTGCGCACGAACAGCGCATGCTCGAAGGCGACATCGTCTTCGCCGCGCTGGTTCTCGCCGTAGTCTCGATCCATGAAGACGTAGGAGCCGGCCTGGATTTCGTTGAAGACACCGGAGTCGCGCTCGTGCAGGAAGGTGCCAGTGCCCGCACCCGTCACACGCTCGACGGCGATGCCGCAGGCCTCGATGGCGGCGCACGTCGTGCGCGCGGCCTGTGCGACTCCCGCAATGGCTGCAGCGCGCTCCTGCGGCGCGCGCATGTGCTGGGCCGTGCCGTGGTAGCAATGCAGGCCCATGAAGCGCAGCGGAGTGCTGGCGACGATCTGCCGCGCAAGTCGCACTGCCTCCTCTCCAGGGGCAACGCCGCAGCGGTTGGCGCCGACATTGACTTCGACATAGACATCCAGCGTCACCGCATGCGCTTGCGCAACGGCGGCCAGTGCCTGGACTTGCAGCGGGTGGTCGACCAGGACGCCCATGCGGGCGCTGCGCGCCAAGGCCGCCAGGTGCCGCAGCTTGGTCTCCCCCATCACCTGGTTGGTGACCAGCACGTCCTCGATGCCGGCTTCCACAAACACCGCCGCCTCGCTGACCTTCTGGCAGCAGATGCCGACGGCGCCCAGCGCCACCTGCTGCAGTGCGATCTTCGGGGTCTTGTGGCACTTGGCATGGGCGCGCAGGCGCACCTTGCTGCCGCGAAGCGCCGCAGCCATGCGCGCCAGGTTGCGCTCGAAGGCATCGAGCTCGAGCACCAGCGCAGGTGTGTCGACGGCACCGAGAGGGTCGCCGGGCCTTGCGGCCTTCCAGGGAGTCATGGGGTTCAGCCTCGCGTTCAATCGATCTTCGCGCCCGATTCCTTGACGATCTTTGCCCACTTGAGCGTCTCGCGGCGAGAAAGCTCGAGGAACTGCTCCGGCGTGCTGGGGTCGGTCTCCGCTCCCAGCGCTTTGAAGCGCTCGCGCACCACCGGACTGGCCAATGCGGTGCGGATCTCGGCATTCAGGCGGGTGACGACATCCTTGGGCAAGTGGGCCGGTCCGACGATGCCACCCCAGGCCGTTACCTCGAATCCCGGCACGCCCGCTTCGGCGATGGTGGGAATGTCCGGATAGGTGAACGAGCGCTTGGTGGATGAAATTCCGAGCGCCCGCACGCGGCCCGTCTGCGCCTGCGGCCCGGACACCGGCGTGTTGATGATCATCAGCTGGATGCCGCCACCGATCAGGTCGGTCATGGCCGCGGTGGCCGCCTTGTAGGGCACATGCAGCATGCTGGTGCCCGTCATGGACTTGAAGAGTTCCACCCCGAGATGCGCGGTGGTGCCGTTGCCGTCAGAGCCAAAGGCCAGCTTGTCCGGGTTTTTCTTCGCATATGCGATCAGTTCGGGGACGCTTTTGACCGGCAGATCGTTGTTGACGACCATCAAGTTGGACAGGCGCAGCGTGTTCCCGATCAGCGTCAGGTCCTTCTCGACGTCATACGGCACGCTGCTCAGCAGCGACTTGTTGGTGGCCAGCGAGACGACATTGCCGTAGGCCAGGGTGTAGCCGTCGGGCGCAGAACGGACCAGGTCCATGGTCCCGATCGTGTAGGAGCCGCCAGGCTTGTTGTCGATCACGACGGGCACGCCCATCTGCTGCGACAGCTGTGTGCCCAGTGCGCGCATCAGCGCGTCGGGTGCGCCGCCCGGGGCCGACGGCACGATCAGGCGAATCGGCTTGTCGGGGTAGGCCGCAAGCGCGGGCATCGCGAGAACCGCCTGCGCGGCAATGACAAGAGAGGGCAGCAGGGAACGCGGACGCATGGCACAGACCTCCGGCAAATGTGGATATACAGGCCGGAAAGCACGGCCTGAAGGCGAGTGTGAGGTCGTGCATTCAAAAAATAAACTACCTAAAACTACATCTATCTTTCAGTTTTTCTTACGAAGAAGCATGAGAAGCCTCTGGGCAGGTTTGCGGCGCGGATGTGTCGATCAGTTGCCGCAGCCCCAGCGGCTGGCGCTGGCGATACGCTGGAGCTCAAGCCGCCTGCACGGCAACGAGCCAGAGCTGTGCTCCTTGCTGCGGCGTCGATGTCCAGGTCACGTTGTAGGTGCCGGCGGCGCTCACCTGCCTGATGGCGACGGCGCACTGCACCAGTGAACCGGACGCCAGCACCGAATCGACCACCGTGAACCCGCTGTCGGGCACGGCCGTCTTGTCCTGTTCCACACCTGCATCGCCCCACCACCATGCAACGAGCACCGCAGCGCCGGTGGTGGTGACACTGGCGCTGGTCAAGGGCTGACCAGACAGCACCTCGCGCCACTGCACATCCCGCACGAGGCCACCATCGGTGACCTCGACAACGCTCAGGGTTGTTTCGTCGGTGACATTGGGCTTGGGCATGGCGACCGCGTGACCGGCCGTGCCCCGGGCCTGCGCGCAGGCATGCAAGGCCGTCCCCGAGTTGGGCCAGAGGGTGTAGGTGTGCGCCTGTCCGAGCTGGACGAAGGAATTTCCCACGTTGTCGGTCGGCGCAACGGCAGATATCACACCCCGCCCGACGCAGGTCAGCAGGGTGCTTCCAGACGGGCGCGTGGACAGGCCGGGAGTGGCCAGGGATGAGGACGACACGCCGTCACGGTTGAAGGTGAGCGCGTGGGCGCCGAGGGCTGGCGCCGTTGCTGCAGGCGCGGGTGCAGGTGGCGGTGGAGGAGGAGGAGGTGGTGGCGAAGAAGGTGGCGATGGTGCAGGGGCAGGCCCAGCCCCGGGCCCCGCAGCAGCAGCTGTCGTCTGGGCGCCGGAGCCGCCGCCGCCGCCGCATGACGTGAGTGCTGCACCTCCGGATACCATGCTGATCGCCGCAAGCGCCCACATGCGGCGCAGCAAGCCGCGGCGCTCGTTCATCAGCGCAAGTGCCGCACTGTCGGAGGGGTCTTTCATGTAGGCACTCCGTACTATTTGTCTCCGATTCTGAGGCAACGCGGTCCGCGGACCAACTCACATCAGTTGCTCACGAGTTGCCTGCGACCTCACCGCCCTGGCCCGCCGCCTCCACCACCGCCGGGGCCGCCGCCACCGCCGCCACCGCCG
>DATILH010000127.1:0-17668 GCA_035476655.1 Variovorax sp. | reverse complement strand
CTCTGCCGGCGGCGTGCTGGCTGCGCGCCTGAGCGAGAACGGCAAGCACAGCGTCCTGTGCCTGGAGGCGGGCGAGCGCGGCGCGAACTACCTCTGGACGATGCCGCCCATGGGCGTGGCGTTCATGATCAACAACCCCGCGGTCAACTGGCGCTACCAGTCGGAGCCCGGCGCCTCGCACGGGGACCGCTCACTGTATGTGCCGCGGGGCAAGGTGCTCGGCGGCAGCAGCGCCATCAACGGCATCGTCTACAACCGCGGACAGCGCGAGGACTACGACGGCTGGGCGGCGCTGGGCTGCACGGGCTGGAGCTACCAGGACGTGCTGCCGCTGTTCAAGCGCATCGAGAGCACCAGCATCGGCGCCGACGAATTCCGCGGCCGTGCGGGGCCGGTCAAAGTGGTGGAGGCGACCAAGAGCTGCGCGTTCTTCGACATCTACATGGCCGCCGCCGCGCAGGCCGGCATTCCCGTCAATTCGGACTACAGCGGCGCCAGCCAGGAAGGCGTGGCGATGTCGCAGCAGACCGCCTGGCGCGGCCTGCGACACAGCACAGCCACGCAGTACCTGAAGCCGGCGCGCCATCGCGCCAACCTCAGCGTATTGCAGGGAGCGGAGGCAACTTCGCTCATGCTGCAGGGCAAGCGATGCGTCGGCGTGCGCTTTCTTCACAAGGGCCAGGCGAGCGAAGCGCGCGCCAGCCGCGAGGTGATCGTGTGCGGCGGAACGGTCAATTCGCCGAAGCTGCTGGAGCTGTCGGGCATCGGCGATCCCCGCGTGCTGCAGCCGCTAGACATCCCGGTGGCGCATGCGCTTCCCGGCGTCGGAGAGAACCTGCGCGAGCACTACGCAGCGCTGATGAAGTGGAAGCTCAACCGGCCGGGCATCGCGCTCACACGCAAGGCGCGCGGCTGGCGCCTGGCCCTGGAGGTCCTGCGCTATGGCTTGTTCCGCACCGGCTTCGTGGCGCAGGGCTTCGGCTCGCTGCGCCTGTTCGGGCGCACGCAGGCGCAGCTGACCCGGCCAGACTTCATGATGGTGATCAACCCTTACATCCTCGAAGTCAAGGCTGGCAACCGCCGCCAGATCTCGGCCACCGAGGGCTTTTTCGCCTACGTCCATCCGCAGCGAACGGAAAGCGCCGGCAGCATCCACATCCGTTCCACGGATCCGCTGGCGCCGCCGGCCATCCGCTTCAATTTCCTGGCCACCGACGAAGACCGTTGCACGGCAGTGGCCGCCGTGCGGCGCGCGCGCGAGATCGCCGCGGCGTCGCCCTTGCGGGAGGTTGTTGCACTGGAGTTGGAGCCCGGCCCCCAGGTGCAGACCGACGAGGAAATCCTGGCCTACATGCGCGCGACAGGGCAGATGACGCAGCACCCGGTGGGCACTTGCAGAATGGGCCAAGACGAGATGGCCGTCGTCGACGAACGCCTGCGCGTGCACGGCATCGCCGGCCTACGCGTGGCGGACGCGTCCATCATGCCGACCCTGATCTCGGGCAACACCAGCGTGCCCTGCATGATGATCGGCGAGAAGTGCGCGCAGATGGTGTTGGCCGATGTCGACGCTGAGGCGACACCGGCACGGGCGCGCGCGGGGGCAGTGGAGTCGGCATAGCCGGCGCCCCCGCCGACCCTAGGCTGTCGCCACCGGCTCCTGCCTGGAGGTGGGGGTTTCACCCGCGCCCATTCGCTGGCTTCGCAGCGCCGATGTGGCGGCCTCGTCCACCGCAAGCGCATCCGTCAAGACAACCCCGTACTCCTGCGCAGCCGATTGCTGAGTCACCAGCCCGGCGCGCACATCCTTGCGCACCCGTTCGGGCTCGCGTTCGAACGGATCGCCGAAACCGCCGCCGCCGGGAACCACCAGGCGAATGACATCGCCAGGCGCGAACTTGACGGCCGCGTTGTAGGGCTGTGGCTGGCCATTGATGCTCAGGTGAGCGCCGGCGCCGGGGCTTCCGCCGCACCGGCCCAGGATCGGCTGGACCGACTGCGGCGAACGGTCGGTGCCCCGGATCGACGCGGCGATCGGCTTCAAGGGGGCGTGGTCGTCGTCAGGCACGGTGATCACGACCTCCTGGCCGAATCCGCCGCGACGCCGGCCCGCGCCCGCCGTGTCCGGCACCAAGCCCTTGCGCTCGTACAGCACGCAGGTCTCGGTTTCCACCGCCTCGATCGGAATGGACGCGATGTTGTAGGGAAAGCTCATGGCCGAGTAACCATCGTGCTGCGCGCTGGCGCCGAAGCCGCCCATGTGCGAGGTGAGCGTGAGGAACTCCTCGCCGCTGCGCTTGCGGCCGTTGAAATAGAACATGTGCAGCGGCGTCGAGCCCGAGGCCGCCACCATCCGCTCGGGAATCGCATCCGCCAGGGCGCCGAAGATGATCTCCGGCAGGTTGTGCGCAATCATCGCGCGGCCCCAGGTCGGCGCGGGCGGTCGGCAATTGAAGACGCTGCCTTCCGGCGCGATGACGCGAATCGGCGCCAGGCAGCCGGCGTTGTTCGGCACCTCCGGGTCGAACGCCACCTTGATCGGGTAGGTGGTGTAGGCGATCGTGAACGGCATGGTCATGTTCACGGCCAGCTCCACTTCGCCGCTGGAGCCGGTGTAGTCGACGACCAGCTCCTCGTCCTTCACCTCGATCGCCACCACGATATCGATGGGGGTCGATCCCGCGCGTAGCGGTGGCAGCCGCACGGCGTTGCGGTAGACCCCGTTCGGGATGGCGCGGATCTGCCGGCGCATGCTCTTTTCCGCCAGGCCCATGATCGTGCTGGCCAGCAGGCTCAGGTCCTGGAAGCCGTACTCGCGAATCATCTTGCGAAGACCGGCCGCGCACATGCTGGTGGCTACCAGCTGCGCGTTGACGTCGCCAATCACCTGGTGCGAGACCCGCACGTTGGCGCGCAGGAACTCGAACACGAGGTCGTTGCGGCGCCCGGCCTCGTACAGCTTCACCATCGGTATCTTCAGGCCCTCCTCGTACATGTCGCGCGATTCGATGCACGCCATGCGCCCGCCGATGTCCAGGTGATGGGCCACGCACACCGCGAAGCCCACCAGCACGCCTTCGTGGAAGATGGGCGCGGCCATGGAGATGTCGGGCAGGTGGCCGGTCGCCAGCCAAGGGTCGTTGGTGGCCAGTACGTCCCCGTCGGCGATCGTCTCGATCGGGTAGCGGGCCAGGAAGTTCTTCATCACCACCGGCATCATCCCGATGAAGCCGGGCGTCGTGTCGGTCGAGTGCACCAGCATGTTGCCGGCGGGGTCGAAGATGCCGATGCAGTAGTCGTGGTAGTCGCGCAGGTTGATGGAATAGCACGAGCGCACCAGGCCGGTGGAGGCCTCGTCCACGATCGAGATCAAGCGGTTCCAGAGCACCTTGGTGAGAATGGGGTCCAGTGTTTTCATGCGATGCCTTCCACTTCCTTTTGGTTCGTACGGTTCACTTCATCGGCGCCTTGCCCCAGCTCGACCAGGATCGCCCCGTTGGCTTTGACCCGCAGCCGGTCGCCGGCGCGGATGACGATGCCCGACTCGCGGTCCTGGATCACCAGCGGCCCTTCGACCACCTGTTCCTGCGCGAGCTGGGTGCGCGCGATGACTTCGACCTCATCGAAGCTGGCGCGCGCGGGGTCGTACAGCCGGCGCTTGCGGAAGGGCTTGGCCTGGCGTTCCGGCGACAGCCTGACGGCGCCGATGCCCTGCCCATAGCAGCCCAGCGCGCGCACGGACACCACTTCGACCACGTTGTCGTCGTCGTTGCGGCCGTAGATCTCGCGGTAGCGCGCGCGAAAGCGCTCGCGCAGGCGCTCGATGTCGGCGTCGCTGGCAGGCACTTCGTCCAGGTGCACCTCCAGCGGGTACTCCTGGCCGCGATGCCACAGGTCGATGACGTAGCGAAAGCGCATGCCCGGGCGCTCGCCGATGACCCGCACCACCTCCGCGCTGACCCCGGCGAGCAGCTGCGCCATGCCGGCATGCCCCACCTCGTCCAGGGCGCGCCGCACGGTGGCGATGCGCTCGAAGGCCGGGGGCGCGGTGAGCAGGCCCAGCGAGGACATGACGCCGGCATGCGGCGGAAACAGCACGGCCGGACAACCGAGCTTGCGCCCCAGCTCCACCGCATGCAGCGGCCCCGCGCCACCGAAGGCGATCAGCGTCAGCCGGCTCGGATCGCAACCCTTCTCGGCGATATGCAGCCGCGCCGCCGCGGCCATGGTCTCGTTGACCAGGTCGTGGATGCCGAACGCGGCCTGCTCCACGGTCAGGCCCAGCGGCTGTGCAATCTCCTTGTCGATCGCGTTGCGCGCGGCCACGTGGTCCAGGTGCATCTCGCCGCCCAGGAAATGCGCCGGATCGAGCAGGCCCAGCACCAGGTCGGCGTCGGTCACCGTCGGATGCCGGCCGCCCTGGCCATAGCAGGCCGGCCCCGGGTCGGCGCCGGCGCTGTCGGGGCCGACGCAGATGAGGCCCAGGTGGTCCAGCCGCGCGATGCTGCCGCCGCCGGCGCCGATCTCCACCAGGTCGTACACCGGCACGGTGACCGGAAAGCCGCTGCCGGCCACGAAGCGGTGCACGCGGGCTGCTTCGAACTTGCGGGCGCGCTCGGGCTTGCCGTCGCGCAGGATGCACAGCTTGGCGGTGGTGCCGCCCATGTCGAAGGACAGCGCGTCCTCGATGGCGAACAGCCCGCACATCCAGCTGGCCGCCTCCACGCCCGCAGCCGGGCCGGATTCGATCATCTGGATCGGGAACTGGCGGGCGATGTCGGCCGTCGCGCTACCGCCGTTGGACAGCATGATCTCCAGTCCGCTGGTGCAGCCCTGGGCCGCCAGGCCCTCCTGGATCTCGCGCAGGTAGTTGTCGACCAGCGGCTTGACGTAGGCATCGAGCACCGTGGTCGAGCTGCGCTGGTACTCCCTGGGCTCGGGGCTCACTTCGTGCGACACAGACATCGCCAGGTGCGGCAGGCGCGCGCGCAGCACATCGGCGGCGCGGCGCTCGTGCGCCGGGTTCTGGTAGGAGTGGAGAAAGCAGATCGCTACGGCCTTGACGCCCGATGCGGCAATGCGCTGCGCCACGTCCTCGAGGTCCGATTCCGACAGGGGCCGGCGCACCCCGCCGTCGCTGTACATGCGCTCCCCCACCTCGTAGCGGTGCTCTCTCGGCACGATCGGCTCCGGGTAGCGGATGAAGAGGTCGTAGACGTTGTAGCGGTTCTCGATTCGCGTCTCCAGCACATCCCGGAAGCCGGCGGTGGTGACCAGCGCCGTGGGCACGCCCTTGCGCTCGAGGATCGCGTTGGTGACGATGGTGTTGGCATGGGTCACGCGGCGGGTCTTGGGCATCAGGCCGGGCAGGCGCTTGGCAAGCTGGGCCAGGCCCGCGAACACCGCTTCATCGGGCGCGTGCGGCGTGGTGAGCACCTTCTCCACATGCACGTCGCCGCTCGCGTGGTCGTACACGGTGAAGTCGGTGAAGGTGCCTCCGATGTCGATGCCGATGCTGTAGGTGCTTGTTGTCTCTGGGTTCAATGGAAGACCTCTTGCTGGGTTGGAGAAACAGTTGTCCCTCCGGCCGACGGGGTGGCCGATGAAGACGCGGAAAACTGCGGGCGGCCGGGTGAGTCCGGCGCCCGTTTGGCCTCAGGCGTTCAGTCGGGCAACTTCACCGACTTGCCGAAGGCCCTCCACCGGGCGATGTCGGCCTCCACCAGCTGGCGGAAGCTGGCCGGCGTGGACGTGGCCGGCTCGGACCCATGCGCATCGCGCAGCAGCGCCGCCACCTCGGGCATGGCCGACACCTTGTTGATCGCGGCGTTGAGCCGCTCCACGACGAGGGGCGGCATGCTGGCCGGCCCGGCGAAGGCGATGAAGGTATGGGGCTGCAGCTGGGCCAGGCCCTGGATGCCGGTTTCGGTCACGCTGGGCACGTCCGGCAGCTGGGGCGCGCGCTGGGCGGCGGTGACGGCCAGCGGCCTGATCTTTCCGGACTTCACGAAGGGGATGGCGCTGACCATGGGCGTGATCACGAAATGCACGTTGCCGGCGATCGTCTCGCGGATCTCGTCGGCGCCCGACTTGTACGGGATGTGCGTCATCTGCACGCCGGTGATGCTCATGAGCGCCTCGGTGGCCAGGTGGTCGGCGCTGCCGACACCGGCCGACGCGTAGTTGAGCTTGCCTGGATGGGCCTTGGCGTAGGCCACCAGCTCATCGATGGAGCGCACCGGCAGTTCGGTGTTGACGAACATGAGGCCGGGCACGGTGGTGGCGAGCCCGATCAGCGAGAAGTCCTTGAGCGGGTCGTAGCCGATGTCCTTGCGCAGGCCCGGGTTCTGGGTAAGCGAGCTTTTCGTGGCGGCGTAGAGCGTGTAGCCATCGGGCGCCGACGCCTGCAGCGCGCGGATCGCCGCCATCTGGTTGCCCCCGGGCTTGTTGTCGATGACCACCGGCGTGTGCAGCACCTCGGCCATCTTCTGCCCATAGAGCCGGGCGATGGTGTCCGCCGTGCCGCCCGCCCCGAAGCCCACGATCACCTTGATCGGGCGCGAGGGGAAGTCGGCCTGGGCCTGGACGCCTGCGCTGATGGCGGCGGCGAGGGCGCCCAACAGAAGGGCGCGGCGGGTCGTGGACAGCATAGTGATCACTCCTGGACAACCTGAACAACCTGAACGTCCCCATTAAAGGTCGGCCGGTTCTTTGGTTCAATCGACATTTCGTGATCCATTGATCGGACAAACTTATGAATGTCACCCTGCGGCAATTGCGCGCCTTCATCGCCGTGGCGGCCTCGGCCAGCTTTACCGAGGCCGCGGCGCGGCTGCACGTCACGCAGTCGGCCTTGAGCGGCCTGATCAAGGAGCTGGAGCAGACGCTGGGAGTGAAGCTGCTTCACCGCAGCACGCGCAAGGTGCAGCTGTCCGATGTCGGCGCTGAGTTCCTGCCGCTGGCCACGCGCATCCTGGAGGACCTGGACCAGGCGCTTGGCACGATCACCGAGCTGAAGGCGCTGCGCACCGGCATCGTCCGCGTGTCCATGCCGCAGCTCTTGGCCTGCACGCTGATGCCGCAGATGATGAGTTCGTTCGCGCGCAAACATCCGCACGTGAAACTAGTGCTGGCCGATTCGATGGCCGACGCCGTCCTGCCCCGGCTTCGAACCGGTGAGGTCGACCTTGCGCTGGGCGCCGAGCGCGAACAGGTGCCGGACCTTGAAGCCCGTCACCTGTTCGAGATGCCCTTCGTGGCGGTGCTGCCGGTGGAGCATCCGCTGGCGCGCCGACGGCGTCTCACCTGGGCAGACCTGGCCGACCAACCGCTGATCTCGGTGGCCGGCGAATACACCCGGATGCTCAACACCGCGCTGGCCGCCGCCGGCTCGCAGACGGTGATCCAGCCAGCGATGGAAGTGGCGTTCATGACCACGGCGCTGAGCCTGGTGAGCACCGGACTGGGCATCACCACCTGCCAGCCCTATGCCCAGTCGCTGATCCGGCTGTACGGGCTGAAGACAAGGCCCTTGGACGAGCCCCGCATCACGCGCAGCTTCTATGTGTACAGCCGCAAGGACCGGAAGCTCTCGCCCGCTGCGCAGGCCTTCGCCGACTACCTGGTGGCGCAGGGGGCCAGGCTGCAGCCTCGTCTCTGAGAGACCGTCAATGGCGGAGGGAACCTGGTTGGAGAGCCGTCAGAGCTGCTGGACCGGCACGAAATCGCGTGCCCCCAGCTGCCGGTTCGCCTCGTCGACGAAGACCAGCTTGGGCTTGTGCCCCGGCACTTGGTCCTCGTGCACCTGGGCGAAGGCGGCAATGATGATCAGGTCGCCGACGGCCGCGCGGCGCGCCGCCGAGCCGTTGACCGAGATCATGCCGGTGCCGCGCTGGCCCTTGATGGCGTAGGTGACGAAGCGCTCGCCGTTGTTGATGTTCCAGATGTGGATCTGCTCGTTTTCGACGATGCCCGCCGCCTCCAGCAGGTTTTCGTCGATGGCGCAGGAGCCTTCGTAGTGCAGCTCGCAATGCGTGACGGCGACACGGTGGATCTTGGATTTGAGAAGCGTACGGAACATCAGCGTGGCTCTTCCAGACAGCCGCGATGTTGCGGCGCAGCGGATTTTACCGGGGCTACTGCTGCTGAGATTCATTGCCCCTATGCCCAACGGTACGTATGCTCCAGACGCTATAGCAGCGCGTCCCGCCCAAGCCAATGATGAATCCCAAGAAACTTGACCACTTCCTCAAGGTCGCCCAGGCCGGCAGCGTGTCGCGCGCGGCCGACCGCATGCAGATGTCGCAGCCCACGCTCAGCCGCGAGATCCGCGAACTCGAGACCGAGTTGGGCGTGGTGCTGCTCAGCCGCCATTCGCGCGGCGTGGGTTTGACGGCGGCCGGCGAGGCGCTCAAGCACCGGGCCGAGCTGGTGCTCAACCTGCTGGAGACCCTGCGCGACGAAGTGGGCGCGGCGTCGGACGAGCCCTCGGGCCGCGTGGGCATCGGCCTGCCGACCTCGATGACAGGCAGCCTGTCGACGCCGCTGCTCACCGAATACCGCGCCCGGTATCCGCTGGTGCGCATCTCGCTGCGCGAGGCGCCGTCGAACCAGCTGCGCTCGCTGCTGATGCAGCGCGAACTTGACTTCGCCATCCTCAGCGCCCCTGTGTCGGAGCCGCAGCTGGTGCTGCGGCCGCTGATCACCGAACCCTTCGTGCTGGTCGGCCCGGCGGGCTGCCCTTTGACGTCGCGCCGGCAGCTGACCATCGATGAGGTGGTGGACTATCCGCTGATCGTGCCGGTGCGACCAAATGCGACCCGCACCCTGATCGACACGGCCGTGGAACGGACGGGCCGCGTCCCCAAGATCGTCCTGGAAACCGACGCCTGGCCTGCGGC
The DNA here is from genome assembly GCA_035476655.1 of Variovorax sp. Taxonomy (GTDB): domain Bacteria; phylum Pseudomonadota; class Gammaproteobacteria; order Burkholderiales; family Burkholderiaceae_C; genus Variovorax. The sequence goes on along the minus strand of DATILH010000127.1, from coordinate 8,768 downwards.
CGACTACATCAGCGCGGGCATCGGCTATGCCGTGCTGCCAGCGTCTTCGGCCGTGTCAACGCACATGGTCGCGGCCGGGGTGGTGAGCGTGCCGATCAAGGGCATGAGCATCACGCGCCTGCTGGCCACGCCCGCTGGCGCGTCGATGTCGCTGGCCACGCACAAGATGATCCTGATGCTGTGCGAAGTAGTGAAAGCCGCCATCGCCGCCAAGCGCCTGCGCGCCACCTACGTCGGACCTTGAAAGGCTCTGCGTTGAGGTATAGGAAAATTGCTATAGCACCGATGCCGCCATGACCATTTGCGCATTGGCTTTGTGCTCCTACACTGACTGTGAGCTTGCGTACGAAATGCAAGCCACACAACAGGAGACAAGTCGATGAGCCATCCTCTTTCGCGGGCGCATGCCCAGCTTCCCGTCGCCGCCACCCGCGGGGCGGCATTGGCGCAGACCCTGGGCCGCCGTCTGTTCAGCCTTGCCGCGCTGACGCTCGCCGTGGGCGCGCTCAGCCTGTCCACGCCGACGCAGGCCCAGCAGGCCACGCTGAAGATCGGCGTGCTCAACGACATGCAGAGCGGCTTTTCCGCATGGAGCGGCAAGGGGTCCGTCTCGGCCGCGCAGATGGCGGTGGAAGACTACGAAAAGGCCAACGGCAAGCTGCCCTACAAGGTGGAAGTGATCTCGGCCGACCACCAGAACAAGGCCGACGTCGGCTCGAGCATCGCGCGCAAGTGGCTGGACGACGGGGTCAACGCCATCGTCGACGTGCCCAACTCGGCCGTGGCCCTGGCGGTCAATTTTCTGGTGAGAAACAGCAACGCGGCGCTGCTGGTGTCCGGCGGCGGGCATGACGCGCTCACCGCCAAGGAATGCTCGCCCAACACCGTGCACTGGACCTTCGACCTCTGGTCATTGGCGCGCAACACCGCGGCCACGGCCGTGAGCCGCGGCGGCGACACCTGGTACTTCGTGACGGCCGACTACGCCGGCGGCATCGGCCTGGAGAAGGTGGCTTCGACCTTCGCCACCTCGGCCGGCGGCAAGGTCGTGGGCAGCACCCGCCCGGCGCTGGGCGCGCAGGACTATTCCTCGGCGATCCTGCAGGCGCAGGCGTCCAAGGCCCGCATCATCGGCCTGGCCATGGGCGGCGGCGACTTCGTCAACTTCGTCAAGCAGGCTGGCGAATTCGGCCTGGCCGATGACAACCGCAAGCTGGTGGCGCTGGCCGTGTTCATCAACGACATCCATGGCCTGGGGCTGAAGGCGGCCAACGGCCTGGTGTTCGCGACGCCTTTCTACTGGGACCTCGACGAGGGCAAGCGCACTTTCGCGCGCCGCTTCGCCGCGCAAAACGGCGGCAACTACCCCTCTGACGTGCAGGCCGGCGTGTACGCGTCCATCCTGCACTACCTCAAGGCGGTGAAGGCCAGCAACTCGGTCGCCGGCCCACAGGTCGTCGCCAAGATGAAGGAGCTGCCCACTGACGATCCGCTGTTCGGCAAAGGCGTGGTGCGCGCCGACGGCCGCAAGATCCACGACATGTACGTGGTCGAGGTGAAAAAGCCCTCGGAGTCCAAGGGGCCGTGGGACTACATGAAGGTTCTTCAGACCATCCCCGCCGACAAGGCTTTCCGCCCGCTCTCCGAAGAGTGCTCCCTAGTCAAACGTTGATTCACTGAAAACCTGCACGAGACTCGCGACATGATCACGGACAAAGACGCGGATTTCCACGAGCGCGATCCATCGGACCGCACCTGGACCGAAACCACCTTCCTGCCCTTCGCCGTCCCCGAGGAGGGGATCTTCGGCAACGCCTATGTCCTGGCCCGGCCGAACATGGGCGTGGCGATCTCGTCCATCGTGGTCACGCGGGGGCTGTGCCTGCAGCCCTACGAGATGGACTTCGTGGACCCGCAGATGCACCTGCCGTGCCCGGAAAAGTTCAGCGACTACACGCTGGCCAACGGCCTGAGCGTCAAGGCCACGGACGGCCCGCGGGCCTACCACCTGCGCTACGAGAACGTGCTGGGCGCCTGCAGCTTCGATCTGAAGTTCCGCGGCCTGCACGAGCCCTTCGATCCGCACGATCCCAAGCAAAACCCATTGCTGGAAGCCAGCGCTGCCCAGCCGGCCGACTCACGCCTGGGCGCGGCCTGGAGCAACGGGCATTTCGAGGTCAAGGGTCACATCACCGGCGAGCTCACGCTGCGGGGCAAGCGCTACAAGGTCGACTGCTACGACGGCATGGACCACAGCTGGGGCCCGCGCGCCGAAGTGGGACAACGCTCGGTGTCGTGGATCTCGCTGAACTTCGGCGATGACCTGGCCTTCCACCTCGCGGTGCCGATGAACCTGCGGCGCGGCGGCGAAGTGAGCTACGACAAGCTGCGCTTCGGCTTCGTGGTGGACAAGGGCGAGGTGCATGGCCTGACCGAAGCGCAGGTGAGCGCCGCGCGCGTGCAGATGATGCCGACCTCCAGCCACATCCGCATCAAGGACGTGCGCGGCAAGACCTGGGAGTTCCACGGCACAACGCTGGGCGGCCACCCCTGGTATTCGTTCAACCCCAGCCACACCTGCTTCCAGGTGCTGATGCGCTACCAAAGCGGCGACCTCGTGGGCTATGGTGAGTTCGGCGACATCTTCGGCCTGGACTACCTGGCCGAGCGCATGTCGCGCAGCGCAAGGGAGGGGTAATGAGCGCCACAGCCGTTTCCGAATTTGACCTGCGCGACGCGCCGCCGCGCAGCTTCATCGACCAGATGAGCGCGCGCTTTGAGACCGAGCGCGAGACCGACGAGCTGCTGGTTCGCAAGCTCGAGCGCCGCAGCGGCCCGGCCTACCAGCGCCTGTCGCTGGACGATCTGTCACAGCGCCTGCACGGCCTGCTGTCCGAGCGCATCGAAGGCCCTTTCGAAGTGAGCGAGCGCAGCTGGTTCACCGGTGGGGTGTCCAAGATCCAGATGGGCTTCACCCTGTCATGGAACGACGCCAAGCAGGGCCCGAGGCGCGAGCGCCTGGTGGTCCGCATGGACCCGTCGGAGTCGCTCAACACCACCAGCCGCAAGCGTGAATTCGAGCTGCTTCAATTGTTCAACGGCGTCGTGCCGGTGCCCCAGGTGTTCTGGCTCGATGGCGACGCCAAGTATTTCCCGGAGCCGGCGCTGATCTATTCCTTCGTGCCGGGCGTGACCAAGCCCAAGCAGACCGAGACCGGCAAGGTCAGCGGCCTGGGTACGGTGTTCGGCAAGCGCCTGCGCGAGCTGCTGGCGCCGCAGTTCATGCAGCACCTGGCGGCCATCCACACGCTGGACGTGGCGGGCCGGCGCTTCGAGACCATGGACGTGCCCGAGGTCGGCAGCACGCTGGGCAATCGCTGGCAGCTCGACCGCGCGCTGCGGGTCTGGGAAGAAGACCGCGGCGAGGATTTCCCGCTGATGGAAGTGGCGGCCAACTGGCTGCGGCGCAATCTGCCGACGCTGGACCATGTGAGCGTGGTGCATGGCGATTTCCGCAGCGGCAACTTCCTGTTCGACGAAGCCAGCGGCCGCATCGACGCCTGGCTCGACTGGGAGCGCGGCCACCTGGGCGACCGCCACCGCGACCTAGCCTGGTTGACGCAGGCGGCCATGGGCCACTGGGAAGACGGCGTCTACTACGTCTGCGGCCTGGTGCCGCAGGCCGAGTTCTTCGACCGCTACGAGCAGGCCTGCGGCCTGAAGGTCGACCCCGAGCGGCTGGACTACTACCGCATCCTCAACGGCTTCCAGATCCTCGTGTCCACCATGGCCACCAACTACCGCGTGGCGCGCCTGGGCAAGTCGCACCAGGACATCCTGCTGGCCCGCGTCCGCGGCCTGGCGCCGTCGGTCGCGGTCGACCTCGCCCGCATGCTCAAGGAGCGCCTGTAATGGACCTCACCGAAACCGACCTGCGCGCGGCGATCAAGGCGCTGTCCGACGTGGTGGCGCCTGCCGTCGACCCCAAGGACGCGCTGGCCACCGAGCAATTGCGCCTGGTGGTCGAGTACCTGCGCTTCCTGCGCCAGCGGGTGGATCTGCTGCATCAGCGTGACCGCACCGAGCTGCAGCACCAGCTGGAGATGGCGCGCGCGTTGCGCAAGCTCGAGGCGCCGTGCAGCGATGGCTTGCGTGCCGCGCTGCAGGGCGCCAGCGAAGTCGGCGAGCAGCGGTTCAACGACGCCGCGGCCACGGGCGCGCAGCTGAAGGCGGCTTGCGCGGCGTTGGCCGCAGCTGTGCGCGACGGCACCCGTGAGGCTAATGACTGGCCCGCGCCAGCGCGCGACCGCTGGGAGCGCTGCGTGCTCTACGCCAGCGCCGCGCGCGTGGCCTTCGAGCAGGCCTGGTACCTGCCGCTCGGGTTCGAGCCCGCGCCCGCCGAGGTGCCGGCGCTCGACTCGCTGCTGGCCCGGCCGGCTTGAACGCCATGTCCACGCCTGTCCTGGCGGCGCGCGGCCTCTGCAAGGTCTTCAACGGCTTCGCGGCGGTGAGCGAGGTCGACCTGAGCGTGCAGGCCGGCGCCATCCACGCCCTGATCGGCCCCAACGGCGCCGGCAAATCGACCATCTTCAACCTGCTGACCAAGTTCCTCAACCCGAGCGCCGGGCGGATCTTCTTCAAGGGCGAAGACATCACCGACGACGACCCGGCCGACATCGCGCAGCGCGGGCTGGTGCGCTCGTTCCAGATCTCATCAACCTTTCCTCACCTCTCGGTGCTGCACAACGTGCGCCTGGCCCTGCAGCGTCCGCAAAAGGTGTCCTTCCGCTTCTGGCGGCACGAGCGTTGCCTGGACAGCCTGGACGCGCCAGCGCAGGAGCTGCTGCGTCGCGTCGGCCTCGAGGGCGCGCTGCACATGCGGGCCGCCGACCTGTCGTACGGCCGCAAGCGCGCGCTGGAGCTGGCCACCACGCTGGCGCTGGAGCCCGAGGTGATGCTGCTCGACGAGCCGATGGCGGGCCTGGGGCGCGAGGATATCCACCGCATCACCGAGCTGATCCGCGAAACCGCGCGCGGGCGCACGGTGGTGATGGTCGAGCACAACCTCAAGGTGGTCTCGGCCCTGGCGAACACGGTCACGGTGCTGGCGCGCGGGCGCGTACTGGCCGAGGGCGGCTACGAAGAGGTGGCTGCCAACCCCGCCGTGCGATCGGCCTACATGGGGAGCGCGCATGCCTGAGGCCAAACTCGACGACGACTTTTTGTCGGTCAAGGGGCTACACGCCTGGTACGGCGAGGCGCAGGCCCTGCATGGCATCGACCTGCAGGTCGCGCGCGGCCAGATCACCACGCTGCTGGGGCGCAACGGCGCGGGCAAGACGACGACGCTGCGTTCCATCATGGGTTTGATCGACCGGCGCGAGGGCTCGATCCGGCTGGCGGGCCGCGAGCTGATTCGCAGCGAGCCGGACGCCATCGCGCGCGCCGGGGTCGGCTATTGCCCCGAGGAGCGAGGCATCTTCGCCAGCCTGTCGGTGCAAGAAAACCTGATGCTACCGCCGGTGGTCAAGCCCGGCGGCATGCCGGTCGACGAGATCTACCGGCTGTTCCCTAACCTGCTGGAGCGGCGCAACAGCCAGGGCACCAAGCTGTCGGGCGGCGAGCAGCAGATGCTGGCCATCGCGCGCATCCTGCGCACCGGCGCCGACCTGTTGCTGCTGGACGAGCCCACCGAAGGCCTGGCGCCCGTGATCGTCGAGCAGATCGGCGTGGCGATTGCCGCGCTCAAGGCGCGCGGCTTCACCGTGCTGCTGGTGGAACAGAACTTCGCCTTCGCCTCCGAGATCTCCGATCAGTTCTATGTGATCGAGAACGGCGTCGCGGTCGACCGCTTCGACCGCTCGGTGCTGAAGGACTCTGACTCGGTCGCCGAGCTTCACGATTACCTCGCGATGTGAGGACCCCATGGAAATATTTGGAATCCCCAGCCAGGCCCTGTTCGGCCAACTGCTGGTCGGCCTGATCAACGGCTCGTTCTACGCCTTGCTCAGCCTCGGCCTGGCCGTGATCTTCGGGCTGCTGAACGTGATCAACTTCGCGCACGGCGCGCAGTACATGATCGGCGCCTTCGTCGCCTGGCTGCTGCTGAACTGGTTCGGATTGAGCTACTGGGTGGCCCTGGTGGTGGCGCCGCTGACGGTGGGGGCGATCGGCGTGCTGGTCGAACGCACGCTCTTGCGGCGCATCTACAAGCTCGACCCGGTGTATGGCCTGCTGCTCACATTTGGGGTGGCGTTGTTGCTGGAAGGCGCGTTCCGGCAATTTTTCGGCGCCGGCTCGCAGCCTTATTCCATCCCCGAGCAGTTGCAGGGCCGACAGAACCTGGGCTTCATGTCGCTGCCGTATTACCGGGCGTGGGTCATCGTGGCCTCGGTCGTGATCTGCTTCGTCACCTGGCTGGCGATCGAGAAGACCAAGCTCGGCTCCTTCCTGCGCGCGGCCACCGAGAACCCGCGCCTGGTGCAGGCCTTCGGCGTGCGCGTGCCGCTGATGATGACCCTGACCTATGGCTTCGGCGCGGCCCTGGCGGCGCTGGGCGGGGTGATGGCGGCGCCCATCTACCAGGTCAGTCCGCAGATGGGGTCGGGCATGATCATCGTGGTGTTTGCGGTGGTGGTGATCGGCGGCATGGGCTCGATTGCCGGCGCGGTGGTGAGCGGCTTTCTCCTGGGCCTGGTCGAAGGCCTGGCCAAGGTGCTGTACCCCGAGGCGTCCAGCACCGTCATCTTCGTGGTCATGGCGCTGGTGCTGCTGGTGCGGCCGGCCGGTCTTTTTGGCAGGCCCGCATGAACACCTCTGCGCATACTTCTTCGCAGGGCCGGATCTGGGTGGCGCTGATCATCGCGCTCGGCCTGGCCGTTCCCTTCCTGGGCATCTACCCGCTGTTCGTCGTCAAGGCGCTGTGCCTGGCGCTGCTGGCTTGCGCCTTCAACCTGCTCTATGGCTATGGCGGCCTGCTGTCCTTCGGGCACGCGGCCTTCTTCGGCACGGCAGCGTATGTCACCGGCTACACGATGAAGAACTGGGGCATCACGCCCGAGATCGCGATCGCGCTCGGCACGCTGGCCGGCACGCTGCTGGGCGCGGCCTTCGGCTGGCTGGCTATCCGCCGCCAGGGCATCTACTTCGCGATGGTCACGCTGGCGCTGGCGCAGATGCTCTACTTCTTCTACGTGCAGTCGCCGGGCTTTTCGGGCGGCGAAGACGGCATCCAGGCCGTGCCGCGCGGCCACCTGTTCGGCCTGATCAACCTCGAGTCTCCACTGGCCGTCTACTACCTGGGCTTTGCCATCTGCGTGGGCGGCATCGCGCTCATCCACCGCGTGGTGCATTCGCCCCTGGGCCACGTGCTGCAGGCGATCCGCGAGAACGAGCCGCGCGCCATTTCGCTGGGCTACAAGGTCAACCGCTACAAGCTGCTGGTGTTCACGATCTCGGCGGGCCTGGCGGGCCTGGCCGGCGCGACCAAAACCATCGTGCTGCAGCTGGCCACGCTCAGCGACGTGAACTGGTCGCTCTCGGGCGAGATCGTGCTGATGACGCTGCTGGGCGGGGTGGGCACTGTCCTCGGTCCTGTTGTGGGCGCCTTCATCATGATCGGCCTGGCCACCTACCTGGCGAGCCTGGGCGCCTGGATCACCATGCTGCAGGGCGCGATCTTCATCGTCTGCGTGCTGGCCTTCCGGCGCGGCATCGTCGGTTCGCTGGAAGACCGGCTGCGGCGCACGCGCCAGGGCGCCGCGGCAACGCCGGCGCCTGAAATGGCCGATGCGCCTGCCGCGCAAGCGCCACCCAAGCGCCGCTACGCCGCCGGAAAGGCCTGAAGCCATGCTGAAGAAAGCGCCAGCCTTCCGCGACATCGGCGGGCTGGAGACGATTGACGGGCACCGCGTGCGCAAGGGCCGGGTCTTTCGCTCGGACTCGCTGGCGGCCCTCAGCCGCCAGGACCACGACACCTTCCGACGGCTGGGCATCCGCATGGTCTGCGACCTGCGCAGCGAGGGCGAGCGCACGCGCCATCCGAACAGCCTGCCCGAAGACCTGGCCTGCGAACAGTTTCACTTCGGCATCGTGACCGACGTGCGCGCGGGCGACGCGCGGGTGTTCGAGGCCCTGCGCCGCAGCCCGGACGCCGCGGGCGCGCAGGAGATGATGCTGAGCTTCTACCGCGGCATGCCCCAAGCGTTCACGCCGCATCTGCGGCAGCTGCTGCGCCGCATCGCCCAGGGGCCGCTTCCCCTGGTGATCCATTGCACGGCAGGCAAGGACCGCACGGGTTTTGCGGTGGCGATGGTGCTGTCGCTGCTGGGCGTGGCGCGGCGCGACATCATCGCGGAATACCTGCTCACCGGCCAGCACGCCGTCACGCCGGAGCGGCTGGCCTACCTCACGAATCTGTTGACGCTGCAGCTCGGACATGCGCCGCAGGACGGCGCCGTCGAGCCCATGCTGTGCGCACAGGCGCGCTACCTGGAAGCGGCGTTCGAGACGGTGGACGCGGCGTACGGCTCGCCTACGGAGTACCTGCGCACTGCGTGTGGCGTCGCGGACGGCGAGCTCGAAGCCGTTCGGCAGGCGCTACTGGCGCCGGGCTCGGAACGCGACGCTCTTTGATTTTTTCTTGTAGTGTGAGTGAGTAGCCGGGATTTCGCCCCGGCAGGCGAGTCACTTTCTTTGCTTCGCCAAAGAAACTAACGAAAGAAAGGCGACCCCGGTGTCCGCGACCCTTCGCTGCGCTACGGGCAACC
>DATILH010000126.1:0-73305 GCA_035476655.1 Variovorax sp. | reverse complement strand
CAGCGACTCGCCGGGCGTGGCGCCGGCTCTCGTCGCCTCGGGCCATGCGGCCTGAAGCTGCGCATCAAGGTCCCCGATGCCCGCATCGTTCGTGAAGAGGATCCAGCGGACCGGACCCGGCGCAGCGGCGCGCAACGCGCTGGCATGTGCAGCGTCACCCGGCAGCGGGTCGATCAGGGCCCAGGGACCGTCGGTGCCGCCGACGAAATAGCTGTGCGCGCCGGCCGAGCCATCCGCCTCGCCGGCGGTCACGCGCCAGACCCGCGGCGCGAGGCGCATCACCAGCCCCGCCTCCAGTGCGTAGCGCGCATGGCCCTGGCCCTGGGGATCGACCAGGCCGATCTCCGCATGGGCCGGCTCTCCCACGTTGACCGGCCGCAGGCCGGCGGGGCCATTCGCGAGGCGCGGCAACTCCAGCCGGACTTCGCGCAGGCCGCGGGCGTGGACCAGGCAGTCCTGCGCGGTGCCGAATGTGGAGAGCTTCTCGAGCAGTCGGCGCGTCACGTTCAAGAGCTTGAGGCCACGCGCCGGATCCAGCGCATCGACCGGCCGTATCCACGCGTGCTCCACGATCTCCTGGCCATCGTGCCGCGGGGTCTGTCCGGGCGGCATCAGCGCAACGAAGAAGCGCGTGTCGTAGCGGCGCGCCATGCCGGGCGGGGTCAGCCAGTGGCTGAAGTAGGCGAGCCGGTCCGCCGCCAAGCGCCAGCCGTGGGCATCGCACAGCGACAGCAGGGCGTCGGTGCCGGCCACTGCCGCCTGACGCATGGCATCGAGTTCTGCGGCGCTGTGGCGATCGAGTTCGACCAGTTGGCCATCGGCGTCGCAGGCGAACAGCACGCCCGCTTCTTCGAAGCACTCGCGCACCGCGGCCGCATAGGAGTCCAGCCCGCCTTCGGCGAGCGACAGGCGCGCGCTGGCGGATGCATCGTCGATGCCGGCGCAGTGGGCGTGCAGGTGGCGGTCGAAACTGTCCACCAGGCCGCCGGGGAAGACGGTGGCGCCGCTGTTCTGGTCGTTCGCCTTGTCGGCGCGCCGGAGCAACAGGGTTTCGAGGCCCTGGTTGCCGTCGCGCAGCACGATCAGTGCGGCGGCCAGTCGCACCGGACGCGGCGTCGTGGTGGTGGATTCGGAGTTTGGCAATGGATTCAAAGGACCAGCAGCGCCCGGAAGTCGTTCACGTTGGTGTGCGTCGGCCCAGTGACCAGCAGGTCGCCGATGGCGTCGAAGTAGCCGTAGGCGTCGTTGCGGTCCAGGTGGTCCGACAGCTTCTTGCCGGCCGCTTCGGCGCGCGCCAGCGTGTCGGGGGTGACGAAGGCGCCGGCGTTGTCTTCGACGCCGTCGATGCCATCGGTGTCGGCCGCCAGCGCCCAGACCTTGGGCTGGGCCATCAGGGCGCCCGCCAGGCCCAGGCAGAACTCGCCGGCACGGCCGCCGCGGCCCTTGGCCTGGCCGGGTTGGCGCGGCCGGATCGTCACCGTGGTCTCGCCACCAGAGAGGATGACGCAGGGCTTGGCGAAAGGTGCGCCGCGCAGCGACACCGCGCGCGCCAGCGCCGCATGCACCTTGCCGACCTCGCGCGATTCGCCTTCGATCTCGTCGCTGAGGATGTGCGCCTCGATGCCGGCTGCGCGCGCCGCGGCGGCGGCGGCTTCCAGCGACTGCTGCGGCGTGGCGATCAGGTGCACTTCGTGCTTGGCGAACACCGGGTCCTTCGGATCCGGCGTCTCCAGCGCGCCGCTTTGCAAGCCTGCGCGCACCGGCGCGGGGACTTCGATGCGATAGCGATCGAGGATGGCCAGCGCGTGGGCACAGGTCGTGTCGTCGGGCACCGTCGGGCCGCTGGCGATGATGGCCGGCTCGTCACCGGGCACGTCGCTGATGGTGAGCGTCACCACCTTGGCCGGGCCGCAAGCCGCCGCCAGCCGTCCGCCCTTGATGCGCGAGAGGTGCTTGCGCACGCAGTTCATCTCGACGATGTTGGCGCCGGACTCCAGCAGTTCCTTGTTGATGCGCTGCTTGTCGGCCAGGCTCAATCCCTCGGCCGGCAACACCAGCAGCGAGGAGCCGCCGCCGGAGACGAGGCACAGCACCAGGTCGTCGGCCGTCAGGCCTTCGGTCAGGGCCAGGATGCGCTCGGCCGCCTGCATGCCGGCGGCATCGGGCACCGGGTGCGAGGCCTCGACGATCTCGATGCGCTGTGCCAGCCCTTCGGGCCGCGGCGGGATGTGGCCGTAGCGGGTCACCACAAGGCCCGACAGCGGCTTGTCCTGCGGCCACAGCGCCTCCAGCGCCTGCGCCATCGAGGCGCCCGCCTTGCCGGCACCCAGCACCAGGGTGCGGCCCTTGGGCGGCGGCGGCAGGCGCTGGCCCATGCTGGACAGCGGCAGGGCGCGATCGACCGCGATACGGTAGAGCGCCTCCAGGAATTCGCGCGGCGCCTCGTGTGCCTTGGGCAGGGCCTGCGCGGCCGGGTTCGATGCGATCATCTCGATGTCTCTCTTTCCAATGCAGGGATTGTCAACGCCATGAGCACCCTATTGATCCGCAATGCGCAATGCATTGCCACCTTCGACGAGCAGCGCAGCGAACTGCGCGATGCCTCCATTTTGATCCGTGACCACCGCATCGAGGCGATCGGCCCGGCAACGGCGCTGGCGGCACAGGCGGATGAGGTGATCGATGCACGCGGCCACCTGGTGCTGCCGGGCCTCGTCAACACGCACCACCACATGTACCAGTCGCTCACCCGCGCCATTCCGGGCGTGCAGGATGCCGAGCTGTTTTCGTGGCTGCGCGGCCTCTATCCGATCTGGGCCGGGCTCACGCCCGAGATGGTGCAGGTGTCGACGCAACTGGCCATGGCCGAATTGCTGCTGGCCGGCTGCACCACCAGCAGCGACCATCTCTACATCTACCCCAACGGCGTGAAGCTGGACCACAGCATCGAGGCGGCGCGCGAGATCGGCATGCGCTTCGTCGCCAGCCGCGGCAGCATGAGCGTTGGCGCCTCGCAGGGCGGCCTGCCGCCCGACAGCGTGGTCGAGCGCGAGGACGCGATCCTGAAAGACACGCAGCGCCTGATCGAGACCTTTCACGATGCTTCGCACGGCGCTATGGTGAACGTGGCGGTGGCGCCCTGCTCGCCCTTCAGCGTGAGCCGCGACCTGATGCGCGAATCGGCGCTGCTGGCGCGCCGGTACGGCGTGCGGCTGCACACCCACCTGGCGGAGAACGACCACGACATCGCCTACAGCCGCGAGAAGTTCAACTGCACCCCGGCCGAGTACGCGCAGGACCTGGGCTGGCTGGGCCACGACGTCTGGCATGCGCACTGCGTGAAGCTGGACGAGGCCGGCATCGGCCTCTTTGCGAAGACGCGAACCGGCGTTGCGCACTGCCCCTGCAGCAACATGCGGCTGGCCTCGGGCATCGCGCCGATCCGGCGCATGCTGGATGCCGGCGTGCTGGTGGGCCTGGGTGTGGACGGCAGCGCCAGCAACGACGGCGCCCACATGGTGAACGAGGCGCGCCAGGCGCTGTTGCTGGCGCGGGTGGGCCGGGCGCTGGAACCCTTCGGCTGCGACCATGGCCCGTCTGAAATGACGGCGCGCCATGCATTGGAAATTGCGACGCGCGGCGGTGCGCAGGTGCTGGGGCGCGGCGACATCGGTCATCTGGCGCCGGGCATGTGCGCGGATTTGGCTCTGTTCGATTTGCGCACCCTGGGGTTTGCCGGTGGCGCAGTGCATGACCCGGTCGCCTCGCTCCTGCTTTGTGCGAGTCCGCAGGCGGCCTGGACCGTGGTCAATGGGCGTGTGGTGGTGCGCGAAGGGCAACTCGCTACCGTCGAGCTGGGGCCGCTGATCGAGCGTCACAACCGGCTGGCGCTTCAATTGGCGAACGCCGCGCATTGATATGGAGTTTGGGCGTTGGGGGCTGGCCAAGGCCTGTGCGCCGGGCGCCCCATCGGGCGGTTCGAGCGCCGCGCTCGATGTGCACGCGGCTTCCGGCTCTCGCTCGCGACCGCCCCGGTATGAGCCCCTGGCGAGAACCGCCTGCCGCGCCCCCCAGAGCTCACGGCCTCACTTGGTGTTGGCACCCTCTTGGAACCACTTCCCCAACAGAGCACGCTCTGCATCGGTAATCCCAGTCGAGTTGTTCATCGGCATCAGCTTGCTCACCACGGCCTGCTGATACACGCCCTGCGCATGCAGCGCCACCTGATCGGGCGCATCCAGGCGCACGTTCTTCATCTGGACTGCAGCCCCGTGGCACATGTAGCAGCGCTGCTCCAGCACCTTCTGCACGTCGCCGTAGCTGACCTTCTGCGTGGCGGCGTTGGCACCAGCCACCGGGGCGGCGGCGGGCTGCGGCTGCATCCAGACGATGGTCAGGCCCAGCACCACCACGCCCAGCATCGCATAGGGCAGCGGGTTGCCCGCATTGCCCAGCTTGAAGCGATGCCGCACCACGAAGAACTGGCGAATCGCCGCACCGCCCGCCATGATGAGCAGGAGCACGATCCAGTTGTACTTGTGGGTGAAGGTGAAGCTGTAGTGGTTGCTCAGCATCGCGAACAGCACGGGCAGCGTGAAGTAGGTGTTGTGCACGCTGCGCTGCTTGCCGCGCTGGCCGTGGACCGGGTCGACGGGGCGTCCCTCGCGCAGCGCCGCCACGTTCTTGCGCTGGCCGGGGATGATCCAGAAGAACACGTTGGCGCTCATGGTGGTGGCCATCATCGCGCCCACCAGCAGGAAGGCGGCGCGGCCTGCAAACCATTGGCAGGCCAGCCAGGTGGCGAAGGCGATGAAGACGGCCACCAGCACGCCGACGATGGTGTCGCCGTTCTTGCGCTTCCCGAAGATCTGGCAGATGGCGTCGTACACCATCCAGAACACCACGAAGAAGGCCAGAGCCACGCCGATGGCGGCGCCCGGCTGCCAGTCCATCTTCGACTTGTCGATCAGGTAGGTGCTGGCGTTCCACAGATAGGACATCGTGAAGAGCGCGAAGCCGGTGAGCCAGGTCGAATAGCTTTCCCAGTACGACCAGTGCAGATGGTCCGGCAACTTCTTGGGCGCCAGCGCGTACTTCTGCATGTTGTAGAAGCCGCCGCCGTGCACGGCCCACTGCTCGCCGCCCACGCCCTTGTCGAGCGACTCCTGGTCCTCGGGTTTTTCGAGGCTGTTGTCCAGCATCACGAAGTAGAAGGAAGCACCGATCCATGCGATGGCGGTGATGACGTGGACCCAGCGCAGCAGCAGGTTGGCCCAGTCGAGGTAGTAGCTTTCCATAAGACGCTCTCACCCTTGGCAGCGCTACATGGCGCCGCGATATTGTTATGTCCTGCCTACCACTGCGGGCGCTGTAGGCAGTTGAAAAGCCGCGAACGCAGACGGTGGGGACGTCTCGCTCCGCTGCGGCTGTTTGTGGACCGAAGTGTATACACTTTCGGCGCGCTTGAGATCTACCTCTTGCTGCGTCGGGGTGATGGTTAACCCTGATAAAGCGATTGCAACAACTGTGCCGACACCGCCACGGCAATCACTTCCGGCTCCTTGCCGGTGATGCCGGGCACGCCGATCGGGCAGGTGACGTGGTCCATCTCGGCCGCGCTGAAGCCGCGCGCCTCCAGCCGATGGCGGAAGGTGGCCCATTTGGTCTTGCTGCCGATCAGGCCGATGTAGGGCAGATCACCCTTCTCGCGCTGGCGCTTGAGGCAGGCGATCACGATGTCCAGGTCCTCGGCATGGCTGAAGCTCATGATCAGCACGCGCGAAGCCGGCGCAAGCTGCGCCACCGCGTCTTGCACCGGCTCGGAGTGCTCGGTCTCGATCTGCACCGGCAGCGCCAGCGGGAAGACGCCGTCCCGGCTGTCGATCCAGCGGACCGAGAAAGGCAGGGTGGCCAAGAGCCGCGCCAGCGCTGCGCCCACATGGCCACCGCCGAAGAGCGCCACCGGGCTCAGGTGCCCCGTCAACTCGCTGCGCAGGGCCGAGATATGTGCCTCGCCGACGCGCTGGTAGGCCAGGAAGACCACGCCACCGCAGCACTGCCCCAGGGTGGGCCCGAGCGGATAGCGGCGCACCCCTTCGATGGCCGCGCCGCCGGTGAGCCAGGCGCGCGCTTCCTGCGTGGCCTGGAACTCGAGCTGGCCGCCGCCGATGGTGCCGGTGAGGTCTTCCCCCCACACCGCCATCCAGGTGCCGGCCTCGCGCGGCGCCGAGCCCTGGGTGGCATGTACGCGCACCAGTATGCCTTGTTCGCCCTTGGCAAGGCGCGTCAACAAGGTGTCGACCAATCCGTTCATGTCTTGCGAAACCTCGTGTTACGGCCAGCCACGGTATAAATCCGCCGATGCATTTTGAACGCCTGCCCCGTCGCCTGGCCCTCGCGGGCCTCATGTCCCTCACGCTGTGGCTCGCCGGCTGCGGCACCACTGGCCCCGGCAACCCGGTGCCTGGGCAACTGAGCGACGCAACACCTGCACGCAACACGCCGCGCCCGGCGCCGCGCCCCTCGGATGCCAGCAGCCCGCTCGACTACCGGCGCGATGCCGCCGGCCACGTCTACGCCCTCAACAAGCACCGGATCTACGGCGGCAAGCTGCCGCCCATGCTGTACGCCATCGGCACCCTGGAAGTGCGGCTCGATGCCCAGGGCCGCGTGCAGTCGATGCACTGGATGCGCGCGCCCAAGCATGCGCCCGAGGTGATCGCGGAGATCGAGCGCACCGTGCGGGACGCATCGCCCTTCCCCGCCGCAACGCGCCTCGGCCGGGTCACCTGGACCGACACCTGGCTGTGGGACAAGAGCGGCCATTTCCAGCTCGACACGCTGACCGAGGGCCAGCTCTAGGACCCGCGATAGGTGGAGTAGCTCCAGGGACTGACCAGGAGCGGCACGTGGTAGTGCTGGTCGGTGTGCGCCACGCCGAAATCCAGCGCGACCTTGTTGAGGAAATTGGGCTCGGGCAGCTTCACGCCACGCTGCCTGAAATAGCCCGCCACGTCGAACACGAGGCGATAGGTGCCGACCTTGAGCGTGCTGTTGTCATACAGCGGCGCGTCGCTGCGGCCGTCGTGGTTCAGGGTGAAGCGCTTGACCAGCGTGGCGGTCTCGCCTTCGGTGGTGTAGAGCGCGACTTCCATGCCGGCGGCAGGGCCACCGTGCATCGTGTCCAGTACATGCGTGCTCAGTCCCATGGGGTGCTCCTCTCTGGCAGGAATGACTCGGGAAAATCCGGTGGACAAAAGTGTATACAGTTCTTCTTCGAAGGGCTATCATTTATTTCCATATGGACTCGACCACCACCCGCGCCATCGTCGACGCACTGACCAAGGCCATCGTCGAACACCGCCTGCAGCCCGGCAGCAAGCTGGCCGAGCAGAAGCTGGCGGATCACTTCGGCGTCTCGCGCACCCTGGTGCGACAGGCTTTGTTCCAGCTGTCGCAGAACCGGCTGATCCGGCTGGAGCCGGCGCGCGGCGCCTTCGTGGCCGCTCCGGCGGTAGATGAGGCGCGCCAGGTCTTCGCGGTGCGCCGCATGCTCGAGGCCGAGATGACGCGCGAGTTCGTGCGCACCGTCACCCCCTCCAAGATCAAGGCGCTGCGCGAGCATGTGGCGCTGGAGAAAGCCTCTGTCGGCGGCGAAGACATCTCCGGGCGCACCGAGTTGCTCGGTGACTTCCATGTCCGCATGGCCGAACTCATGGGCAACCAGGTGCTGGCGCAGATGCTGGGCGAGCTGATTTCGCGCTGCGCCCTCATCACCCTCATGTACCAGAGCGCCAGTGCCGCGGCGCATTCCAACGACGAGCACGCCGACATCGTCAAGGCGCTGGCCGCCAAGGACGAGGAGCGCGCCGTGCGCCTGATGACCGAGCACCTGCTGCACGTCGAGGCCAACCTCGTGTTCGACCGCAAGGTCCCCACCAGCGACATCGCGCTGGCCCTTTCCTGAACGACTTCCGAAAAGGGGTCTGACCCCAATTCCATATGACCGCTCATTACGACTCCACCCTGCCCTACCCGCGCGACCTGGTCGGCTACGGGCGCAATCCGCCGCATGCGCAGTGGCCGGGCCAGGCCCGCGTCGCGGTGCAGTTCGTCCTCAACTACGAGGAAGGCGGCGAGAACAACGTGCTGCATGGCGACGCGGGCTCGGAGCAGTTCCTGTCGGAGATGTTCAATCCGGCCAGCTTCCCGGACCGCCACATGAGCATGGACGGCGTCTACGAATACGGCTCGCGCGCCGGCGTCTGGCGCATCCTGCGCGAGTTCGAGAAGCGCGGCCTGCCGCTCACCGTGTTCGGCGTCGGCATGGCACTGGAGCGCCACCCTGAACTCACGTCCGCCTTCAAGGAACTGGGCCACGAGATCGCCTGCCACGGCTGGCGCTGGATCCACTACCAAAACGTCGACGAGGAAGTCGAGCGCGAGCACATTCGCTTGGGCATGGATGCCATCGAGCGCCTGACCGGCGAGCGCGCTCTGGGCTGGTACACCGGCCGCGACAGCCCGCGTACCCATCGCCTGGTGGCCGACTACGGCGGCTTCGAATACGACAGCGACTACTACGGCGACGACCTGCCCTTCTGGATGAAGGTGCAAAAGAGCAATGGCGAGGTGGCGCCGCAGCTCATCGTGCCCTACACCCTGGACGTCAACGACATGCGCTTCGCCCTGCCGCAGGGCTATTCGCATGCCGACCCCTTCTTCCAGTACATGAAGGACAGCTTCGACACGCTCTATGCCGAAGGCGATGAAGCGCCAAAGATGATGTCGATCGGCATGCACTGCCGCCTGCTGGGCCGCCCCGGGCGCATCACCGCGCTGCAGCGCTTCCTGGACCACATCGCCAGGCACGACCGGGTCTGGGTGTGCCGGCGCATCGACATCGCGCGCCATTGGAAGAAAACCCATCCGTTCGCCGCATGACCAACCAGGGAGCCTGATATGCCGCTGTCCATAGACCAACTCAACGCCGCCTCGCCGGATGACGCCGCCAGCCTGCTGGAAGGCACCTACGAGCATTCGCCCTGGATCGCACGCCGCGCCATGGCCTCGCGCCCCTTCCGTTCGCTCACGCATCTCAAGCATGCGCTGGCGCAGGTGGTGGCCACCGCAACGCGTGAAGAGCAGCTGGGCCTGATCCGCGCCCACCCGGAGCTGGCCGGCAAGGCCATGGTCAGCAAGACGCTGACCGCCGAATCCACCAACGAGCAGGGCAAGGCCGGCCTCACCGAGTGCACGCCCGAAGAGTTCGCCAAGATCCAGAAGCTCAACGCCGACTACAACGCCAAGTTCGGCTTCCCCTTCATCCTGGCGGTGCGCGGGCCGCGCGGCACCGGCCTTTCGAAGGGCGAGATCATCGACACCTTCGAGCGCCGGTTGCACCACCACCCGTCCTTCGAGCAGGCCGAGGCGCTGCGCAACATCCACCGCATTGCCGAGATCCGCCTGAACGACAAGTTCGGTGTGGCGCCCACCCTGGGCAACGACGTGTGGGACTGGCAAGAAAAGCTGGCCCAGCACACCGACCCGGGCTATGCCGAGAAGGGCCAACTCACCGTCACCTACCTGACCGACGCGCACCGCGCCTGCGCCGCGCAGATCGCCCAAGGCATGAAGGATTGCGGCTTCGACAAGGTCGAGATCGACGCGGTGGGCAACGTGGTCGGCCGCTACGAGGCCGAGAAGGCCGGCGCCAAGACCCTGCTGACCGGCTCGCACTACGACACCGTGCGCAACGGCGGCAAGTACGACGGCCGCCTGGGCATCTTCGTGCCCATGGCCTGCGTGCGCGAACTCAAGCGCCAGGGCCGGCGCCTGCCCTTCGCCTTCGAGGTGGTGGGCTTTGCCGAAGAGGAAGGCCAGCGCTACAAGGCCACCTTCCTCGGCTCCGGTGCGCTCATCGGCCACTTCGACAACAAGTGGCTGGACCAGCAGGACGCCGATGGCGTGACCATGCGCGAGGCCATGAAGCATGCCGGCCTGAAGCTGGAAAACATCCCGAAGATCCAGCGCGACCCGGCGAAGTACCTGGGCTTTGTCGAGGTGCACATCGAGCAGGGCCCGGTGCTCAACGAACTCGACATCCCACTGGGCATCGTCACCTCCATCAACGGCGGCGTGCGCTATGTGGGCGAAGTGCTCGGCATGGCCAGCCACGCCGGCACCACGCCCATGGATCGCCGCAGCGACGCGGCCTGCGCGGTGGCCGAACTGATCCTCTTCGCCGAAGAGCGCGCCGCCAAGGATGGCGACTCGGTCGCCACGGTCGGCATGCTGGAAGTGCCGAGCGGCTCCATCAACGTGGTGCCGGGTCGCTGCAAGTTCAGCCTGGACATTCGCGCGCCCAACAACCCGCAGCGCGATGCCGTGGTCGAGGACGTGCTGGCAAAGCTCAAGGAGATCTGCGAGCGCCGCAGCGTGCGTTTCACCATCGAGGAAGCGATGCGCGCCTCGGCCGCGCCCAGCGCGCCCGAATGGCAACAGCGCTGGGAGAAAGCCGTCGACGCGCTCGGCGTGCACCTCTTTCGCATGCCCAGCGGCGCCGGCCACGACGCCATGAAGCTACACGAAGTCATGCCTCAAGCCATGCTCTTCGTGCGCGGCATCAACTCCGGCATCAGCCACAACCCGCTCGAATCGAGCACCAACGACGACATCCAGCTGGCGGTCGAAGCCTTCCAGCGCCTGCTGGACAACCTTGCACAAGAACAGGACTGACGCCATGACCGACTACACCAAGCTCGACGCCTGGATCGACGCCCACTTCGACGAGGAAGTGAAGTTCCTGCAGGAACTGGTGCGCGTCCCCACCGACACCCCGCCCGGCAACAACGCGCCGCATGCCGAGCGCACGGCAGAACTGCTGGAAGGGCTCGGGCTCAATGCCGAGAAGCACGCGGTGCCGGCACAGGAAGTGAAGGACTACGGCCTCGAATCCATCACCAACCTGATCGTGCGCCGCAAGTACGGCGAAGGCCTGGTCGTGGCCCTCAACGCTCACGGCGACGTGGTGCCGCCGGGTGAAGGCTGGACGCACGACCCCTACGGCGGCGAGATCGAGGGCGGCAACCTCTTCGGCCGTGCCGCAGCCGTCAGCAAGAGCGACTTCGCCACCTTCACCTTCGCCCTGCGGGCACTGGAAGCGGTGGCCAAGCCAAGCAAAGGCAGCGTCGAGCTGCACTTCACCTACGACGAGGAAGTCGGCGGCATCCTGGGCCCGGGCTGGCTGTTGAAGAACAAGCTGACCAAGCCCGACCTGATGATCGCGGCCGGCTTCAGCTATGAAGTGGTCACGGCGCACAACGGCTGCCTGCAGATGGAAGTGACGGTGCACGGCAAGATGGCCCACGCGGCGGTGCCCACCACCGGCGTCGATGCGCTGCAGGGCGCGGTGCACATCCTCAACGCGCTCTATGCGCAGAACACGCTCTACCAGCAGGTCACTTCCCAGGTCGAGGGCATCACCCACCCCTACCTGAACGTCGGCCGCATCGAGGGCGGCACGAATACCAACGTGATCCCCGGCAAGGTGATGTTCAAGCTGGACCGGCGCATGATCCCGGAAGAAAACCCGGCCGAGGTCGAAGCGACGATCCGCCGCGTGATCGCCGAGGCGGCGGCGCAAAAGAGCGGCATCACCGTGGACATCAAGCGCCTGCTGCTGGCCAACTCGATGAAGCCGCTGGCCGGCAACAAGCCGCTGGTGGACGCCATCCAGAAGCACGGCCAGGATGTGTTCGGCGAACCCGTAAAGGCCATGGGCACGCCGCTCTATACCGATGTTCGTCTTTACGGCGAGGCCGGCATTCCCGGCGTGATCTATGGCGCCGGCCCGCGCACGGTGCTGGAGTCGCATGCCAAGCGCAGCGACGAGCGGGTGGCGCTGGAAGACCTGCGCCGCGCCACCAAGGTGGTGGCCCGAACCCTGGCCGATCTGCTGGCCTGAGGTGTGATGTTTGTCCCCGCGGAAAGGGGACAAGCTTGTGGAAAACTGGACTGGATTCGCGCAAGAGCCTTATCCCATAAGGCTTTGCGACGGATTGCCTGTGGAAGCAGCAGTGGGAAACTGTCCTGTGGCCTGCGCGCCGCATGTCAACGCGGCGCGTCTCCTTTTCTGTAATCGGCGGTGATTTCGTCCAGCCGCTGTTTCAGCGCCGGATCCAGCTTGTAGTCGGCCGCGGCCAGCGTGGCGTCGAGTTGCTCCGGGCGGCTGGCGCCGAGCAGGGGCGCAGTGATCAGGGGGTTGGCCATCACCCAGGCCACCGCCAAGGTCGCCAGCGGCACGCCGGCCTCCTGGGCCAGCGCTTGCAACTGGGTCACGGTGGCGAAGCTGCGCTCGTTCCAGTAGCGGTCCTGGTACATGCCGCCGGCCGTGCCCAGGGTGAAGCGGGTGTTGTCCTCCAGCTTGGTGTCGGTGCCCTTGTACTTGCCGGTCAGCAGGCCGCCGGCCAGCGGGTTGTAGGGAATCACGCCCAGCCCTTCTTCGCCGACCAGCGGCAGCAGCTCGCGTTCGATCTCGCGAAACAGCAGGCTGTAGCGCGGCTGCACGCAGACGTAGCGGGCCAGCCGCAGGAAATCGGAGCGGCCGAGCGCACGCGCCAATCGGTAGGCCAGGAAATTCGAGACGCCGATGTAGCGCGCCCGGCCCGACTTCACGATCACGTCGAGCGCTTCCAGGCTCTCGTCCAGGGGCGTCTCGCGGTCGTCGCTATGCAGCTGGTAGAGATCGACGTAGTCCGTCTGCAGGCGCTTGAGCGAAACGTCGATGGCATCCAGCAGATGCTTGCGCGAGGCGCCCTGGTCCCAGGCATTCGGGCCCATCTTGCCCACCGCCTTGGTCGCCACGATGTAGTCGCCGCGCCTGCCCTTGGCCTTGAGCCAGCGGCCGATGATCTCCTCGGTGCGGCCGGCAGTCTCCAGGGTGCCGCCGAGCGGATAGACATCGGCCGTGTCCAGGAAGTTGATGCCGCCGCCGGTGGCCTTGTCGAGGATCTGGTGCGAGATGACCTCGTCGGTCTGCAGGCCGAAGGTCATGGTGCCGAGGGCGAGACGCGAGACGACCAGGCCGGTGCGGCCGAGGCGGGTGGTGGGAATGCTCATGAAAGACGCTCCTGGTTGCATGCGGGCCAGCGGGCGATCTTAGTGAGCAATGCGCCATCCTGCTGGCGGCGCCACGGGGCCTCAAAGCGTGGCCAGCCGATCGAAGCCTTCCAGGTGCTCGAAGGCGCTGGTCATCGGGACCACTTCAAGCGCATCGACCCGCGCGCCCGGCACGCCGCGGCGCAGCCACTCGCACATCTGCACCAGCGCCTCGGGCGAGCCTTGCAGCAGGGCTTCGACCGAGCCGTCGGTGCGGTTGCGCACCCAGCCGGCGATGCCATGCTCCTGCGCATAACGCACGCAACTTTCGCGAAAGCCGACGCCTTGCACGAGGCCGTGCGCGCGCACATGCCGGCATCGAATATCGACCTGGCCCATGATGGGCCGGATTGTCACGCCGGGGCGGGTCCTCGCGCCAGTTGCCGCGCCAGCCGGCGGTGCGTTTCCAGGTGCACCGGCAGGTCCAGCGTGGCCAGGCGCCCCTCTTCGACCACCACCCGGCCGCCGACCACGCAGGTGGAGGCCGAGGCCGGCGCGCAGAACACCAGCGCCGCCACCGGGTCCTCCCCGGCACCGGCGTGCGAGACGCCCCGCACGTCGAAGGCCGCGAGATCGGCCGACATGCCCGGCGCCAGCGCGCCGATGTCGTCCCGGCCCAGGGTGCGTGCGCCGCCCAGGGTGGCAATCTCCAAGGCCTCGCGCGCCCCCAGCGCCGCCGGGCCGAAGCCCACGCGCTGCAGCAGCAGGGCCTGGCGCGCCTCGCCCAGCATGTGGGCGCCGTCGTTGCTGGCGCTGCCGTCCACGCCCAGGCCCACCGCCACGCCGCGGTCGCGCATGGTGCGGATCGGCGCGATGCCCGAGGCCAGCCGCATGTTCGAGCAGGGGCAGTGCGCCACGCCGGTGCCGGTGCGGGCGAACAGGTAGATGCCCTCGTCGTCCAGCTTGACGCAGTGCGCATGCCAGACGTCGGGGCCGACCCAGCCCAGGCTTTCGGCGTACTGCGCCGGCGTCATGCCGAACTTCTCGCGCGAGTAGGCAACGTCGTTGTCGTTCTCCGCCAGGTGGGTGTGCATCGACACGCCGTGATGGCGCGCCAGCAGCGCCGACTCGCGCATCAGCGAGCGCGACACCGAGAAGGGCGAGCACGGCGCCACCGCCACCCGCAGCATGGCGTGGCGCTTTGGGTCGTGCCAGGTCTCGATGACGCGCTGGGTGTCCTTGAGGATGGCGTCTTCGCTCTCCACCACCGAATCGGGCGGCAGGCCACCCTGGCTGCGGCCCACGCTCATGCTGCCGCGCGCCGCGTGGAAGCGCATGCCCATGGCCGTGGCCGCCTCGATCGAATCGTCGAGCCGGCTGCCGTTGGGGAAGATGTAGAGATGGTCGCTGCTCGTGGTGCAGCCCGAGAGCAGCAGCTCGGCCATGGCGGTGAGGGTCGACACCCGCACCATCTCCGGCGTGAGGCCGGCCCACACCGGGTAGAGCTGCGTCAGCCACTCGAAGAGCTCGGCGTCCTGCGCCACCGGCAGCGCCCGCGTCAGGCTCTGGTACATGTGGTGGTGCGTGTTCACCAGGCCGGGCAGCACGACATGGCCGCGCATGTCGAGCGTGCGCGCACGCCCTTCCCGCGCGGCGGCGGCATGTTCGGCCGGCAGTTCCGCCGTGGGGCCCACCCATTCGACCACGCCGTCTCGGGCGACCAGCGCGCCGTCGGCAATTTCGCGCCGCTGCGCGTCCATGGTGACCAGCACGTCGGCATGCCGCAGCACCAGCAGGGAAGAATAGGAAGTCATGGGGGAAGCGAGCGTCATTCGGTGCCGTGCGCGGTGGCCGCGGCGCGCGCCAGCGCGACGTCGCGGCTCTCCATGCCGTTGAAGAAGAGATTGAGGGCGACCGCCATCAGGGTGCCCAGCACGATGCCGCTGTGCGTCACCGCCTCGGTCCACTTGGGCAGGTACTGGAAGAACTGCGGCGCCAGCGTCGGGATCATGCCGAAGCCGATCGCCACCGCCACGATGAACAGGTTGTGCCGGTTGCGGCCGAAGTCCACCGTGCCCAGGATGCGGATGCCGGTGGCCGCCACCATGCCGAACATCACGATGCCGGCGCCGCCCAGCACGAACTGCGGCACCGAGGCCACGATGTGCGCCAGCTTCGGGAACAGCCCCAGCGCGATCAGCAGCACGCCGCCGGCCGCCGCCACGTAGCGCGAGCGCACGCCCGTCACCGTGACCAGCCCGACGTTCTGCGAGAAGGAGGTGTAGGGGAAGGTGTTGAAGACACCGCCGATCACGGTGCCCAGGCCGTCGGCGCGCAGGCCGCGCGTCAGGTCCTCGTGGCTGAGCTTGCGCCCGGTGATGTCGGCCAGCGCCAGGAACATGCCGGTGGACTCGACCAGGGTGATCAGCATCACGATGCACATCGAGACGATGGCGCCCAGGTGGAAGGTGGGGATGCCGAAGTGAAACGGGGTGGTGACGGCGAACACCTGCGCCTCGGCCACTCCCTCGAAGCTGACCTTGCCCAGCGCCATGGCCACGAAGGTGCCGGCGACGATGCCCAGCAGCACGGCGATGTTGCCGATGAGGCCGCGGCCGAATCGGGCCAGGCACAGGATCAACACCAGCACCAGCGCGGCCACCGCGAGGTGCAGCGGCTGGCCGTAGGCCGGGTTGGGCACGGTCTTGAGCGCACCGTCGACCATCTGCTTCATGAAGGGCTGGCCGCCGGCGGCCCAGTTGATGCCCACGCCCAGCAGCGAGACGCCGATCAGCGTGATGACGGAGCCCGTGACCACCGGCGGAAAGAGGCCCAGCAGCCGCCCCATCAGCGGCGCCACCAGGATGCCGAACACGCCGCAGGCGATCACCGCGCCGTAGATGCCCAAGAGGCCGATCGAGGGGTCGGTGCCCAGCGCGATCATCGGCGCCACGGCGGCGAAGGTGACACCCATCATCACCGGCATCCGGATGCCGAACTTCCAGAAGGCCAGCGCCTGGATCAGGGTGGCGATGCCCGCGGCGAACAGGTCGGCGTTAATGAGGAAGGCCAGTTGCTCCTTTGGCAGGCCGAGCGCGCCGCCGACGATCAGCGGCACCGCCACGGTGCCGGCGTACATCACCAGCACATGCTGCAGGCCGAGGGCCAGGAGGCGGTGCCAGGGCAGTCGCTGGTCGACCGGATGGACGCGATCCGCGCCGGCGGATGAAGTGGACGTGTGCATGTCTTGTCTCCGGCAGCCTCTCGGGCCGCATCTGTGTAGGTGTGGGAAGCGGAGCGACTCTAGGGGCACAGGCCCCGGCGCACTAAGCAGAGAATTTCGAGCAAGGTGTGCACAAAATGTGCACACCGCGGGCGGCTACCCGGCGCAGCCGAAGCGCTGCGCCATGCCCTCGGCGACCGCGTCCGCGAACTGCCGCGCGGCTTCGGACAACGCGCCGCCGCCGGCGCGTGCCACGAGTTGCAGGGTCTGGGGCGCCAGCGACTCGTCGCGCAGCGGCACGTAGATCAGGGTGCCGCGTGCCCGCTCCTCGATCACGTCGAGCGGGTTCAGGAAGGTCAGGCCGGCGCCCAGGGCCACCAGCCGGCGCACCAGCGCGGTCGAGCTGGCCTCGATGGCCGGACGCAGTTCCACCCCCGCCTGCGCCGCGCTCGCATCGAGCAGCGCTCGCAAGGACAGGCTGGGCGCTGGCAGGATCAGCGGCGACCCCAGGCAGTCGGCCAGCTGCGAGTTGGCCAGGCCGGCCAGCGGATGGCCGGGCGCCACCACCGCACCCACCTTCCACTCGCTGGAAGCCAGCACGCGCAGGGCCCGCGGGCCGGGCGACAGGTAGGCCAGGCCGAGGTCCGCGGTGCCCGCGTCGACGGCCGCGGTGATCGCCGCCACCGGCAGGTCGGCGATGCGCAGCACGATGCCCGGATGGCTGCGGCGAAAGGCATGCGCCAGCGGGGGAATCAGCGAGCCCGCCAGGCCGGCCGTCACCGCCAGGCTCACTTCGCCGCGGTGCACGCCCTTGTACTCCTCGACGCGGGACAGCAGCAGTTGGTGCTCGCGCAGGGTCTGGCGCACATGGCCCAGCACCATCTCGCCCAGCGGCGTCAGGCGCAGTCGCTTGTGGATGCGCTCGAACAGCGGCGTGCCCAGGCTTTGTTCGAGCTCCAGGATCTGCCGGTTGATGGCCGTTGGCGCCACATGCAGCTTTTCTGCCGCCTTGCGGATGGAGCCGCAGCGAACGACCTCGTCGAGATAGCGAAGAACGCGGGCATGCATGGGGCTGCGATTGTCCGCGCAGGCTGCGGCTACGGGTAAACACCGACGGTCGTCTCGAAATTCGAACTTGATTGCACCCAGTTTTTGTATACAAATATAGGGTGCAATCGCCGAACCGAGCATCAGCCCGGAAATCCCTGCCCATCCGCCACGAGGAGACGACCCGTGAACACCGCAGTCAGTCAAGCTAGCGCCGACATGCCATCCATTGCGTCTGGCCACGCACCGCACACTGAGCATCCCAATGCCCTGATCAAGCCGGGCTACGACCCGCGCCTGACCAACGAGGACCTGGCGCCGCTGAAGAAGCAGACCTGGGGCCAATACAACATCTTTGCCTTCTGGATGTCCGACGTGCACAGCGTGGGCGGCTACATCACGGCCGGCAGCCTGTTCTCGCTGGGCCTGTCGAGCTGGCAGGTGCTGGTGTCGCTGCTGGTGGGCATCGGCATCGTGCAGTTCTTCTGCAACCTGGTGGCCAAGCCCAGCCAGGTGAGCGGCACGCCCTACCCGGTGATCTGCCGCGCCTCCTTCGGCGTGCTGGGCGCCAACATCCCGGCGGTCATCCGCGGCCTGATCGCGGTGGCCTGGTACGGCATCCAGACCTACCTGGCCTCGGCGGCCTTCATGCTGCTGGCGCTGCACTTCTATCCCGACCTGGCGCCCTACGCGGACGAGAAGCTGCATGGCTTCGCGGGCCTGTCCACCCTGGGCTGGGTCGCCTTCATGACCATGTGGGTGCTGCAGGCCCTGGTGTTCTGGCACGGCATGGAGGCCATCCGCCGCTTCATCGACTGGGCCGGGCCGGCCGTGTACGTGGTGATGGCCGTGCTGTGCGGCTGGCTGGTGTGGAAGGCCGGCTGGAGCAACATCGACATGAACCTGGGCGGCGTCAAGTTCGGCGGCTGGAACGCAGCGCCGGTGATGCTCAGCGCCATTGCGCTGGTGGTGAGCTACTTCAGCGGCCCGATGCTCAACTTCGGCGACTTCTCGCGCTACGGCAAGAGCTTCGACGCGGTGAAGAAGGGCAACTTCTGGGGCCTGCCGGTCAACTTCCTGTTCTTCTCGCTGCTCTCGGTCATCACCTCGGCCGCTACCGTGCCGGTGTTCGGCGAGCTGATCACCGACCCGGTGCACACCGTGGCCAAGATCGACAGCACCACCGCGGTGGTGATCGGCGCGCTGACCTTCATGATCGCCACCATCGGCATCAACATCGTCGCCAACTTCGTCTCGCCAGCCTTCGACTTTTCGAACGTCGCGCCCAGCAAGATCAGCTGGCGCACCGGCGGCATGATCGCCGCGGTGGGCTCGGTCTTCATCACGCCATGGAACCTGTACAACAACCCGCAGGTGATCCACTACACGCTGGACATCCTGGGCTCCTTCATCGGCCCGCTGTTCGGCATCCTGATCGCCGATTTCTACTTCGTGGCCAAGCAGCGCGTGAACGTCGATGCGCTCTACACCATGAGCCCCAAGGGCGAGTACTGGTACACCAACGGCGTCAACCGCAAGGCGGTGTGGGCGCTGATCCCCTCGGCCGTCGTTCCCAGCCTGTGCGTCTTCATCCCGGTGCTCAATGGCGCCGCCAACTACGCCTGGTTCATCGGCATGGCCCTGGGCTTCGTCATCTACCTGGCACTCAACCGCAAATAAGACCATGCGCATCAAGATCATCAATCCCAACACTACCCGCGAGATGACCGACAAGATCGGTGCCTGCGCCCGCGCCGCGGCGCGGCCGGGCACACAGATCCTGGCGGTGAGCCCGGCGATGGGGCCGGTCTCGATCGAGAGCCACTACGACGAGGCGCTGGCCGTGCCCGGCGTGCTGCAGGAAGTGGCCACCGGCGAGCTGGAAGGCGTGGATGGCTATGTCATCGCCTGCTTCGGCGACCCGGCCCTCGCGGCCGCCCGCGAACTGGCGCGCGGGCCGGTGGTCGGCATCGCACAGGCTGCCATGCACGTGGCCAGCCTGGTCGGCACCCGCTTCTCGGTGGTGACCACGCTGGGCCGCACCATGGGCCAGGCCTGGCATCTGGCGGAGGCCTACGGCATGAAGCGCTTTTGCGCCAATGTGCGGGCCTGCGAGATCCCGGTGCTCGAATTGGACGAGCCGGGCTCCAGTGCGCGCGAGCGCATCCTGGATGAATGCCGGCGCGCCCTGGCCGAGGACGGCGCCGACTCCATCGTGCTGGGCTGCGCCGGCATGGCCGACCTGTGCCAGTTCATCGGCAAGGAGCTGGGCGTGCCGGTGGTGGACGGGGTGGCGGCGGCCACGCAACTCGTCGAGTCGCTGGTCAACCTGCGTCTTTCGACCAGCAAGCACGGCGAGCTGGCGCAGCCGCTGCCCAAGCCGATGACAGGCCTCCTGGCCGACTTCACCCTGCCCTCGCGCAAGCGGGTGCTGCAGCGCGCGGCCTGATGCTGATGGAGCCTGCAGTGCTGGCCGGCGTCCCGCACAATGAGGACATGGCCACGACCCCCACTGCAGCAGCCCCCGACAAGAGCGCGACCATCGAAAGCATCGCGCAGGACATCGCCACCGCCATCGTCGAGAAACGCCTGCCGCCCGGCACCTGGCTGCGCGAGGAGGCGCTGGGCCGGGTCTATGCGGTCAGCCGCACCAAGATCCGCGCCGCCCTGCTCACCCTCTCGAAAGACAAGCTGATCGAGATGATTCCCGACAAGGGCGCCTTCGTCAGCAAGCCCAGCGTGCAGGAAGCGCGCGAGGTCTTCGGCGTGCGGCGCCTGCTGGAAAGCGAAGTGGTGCGCCTGTTCGTGGCGCGGGCCACGGCGGCGGACTACCAGGCGCTGGAGCAGCACATCCACTTCGAGCGCACGACGCTCTCGGCGACCACCACCACCGGCACGGTGCGCGAGAAGCTGCTCGGCGACTTCCACGTGGCGCTGGCCGAGACCACCGGCAACCACACGCTGACCGAACTGATCCGCGAACTGGTGGCGCGCAGCTCGCTGATCGCGATGCTCTACCACTCCTCGAACGATCCGCATTGCTCATCCGACGAGCATTCGGATTTCCTGCGCGCCTGCAAGAGCGGCGACGTGGACGCGGCAGTGACCAGCATGATGGAGCACCTGAACCGCATCGAAGCCAACCTGGATCTGGACAACAGCACGCCAGACAGGCAACTGGATCTGGTCAAGGCGCTGCTGGCCTAGACGCGACGGGCTTCGGTTTGCAACGCGCCTTGCAGGCGAAGGTAGCGGACGAAGAGCTGCTGGCCCAGCAAGTGTGGCGGCGACAGGCCCACCATGAAGGGCCGGGGGAACTCCAGCTCGCCGGTGCAAACAATTACTTTTAATTTATTTACTTGTAAAGGACATTGTCTTAGATTTCGTTCCCGTGACTCACTCACGACGCGCGCCAGCGCTCTTGCCGAATCATGTTTGATCGCTCCTCCATCGGAACCCATCGGCCACATCAACTGAGGCGTTCCGGCCAACTTTCGGATGGCGCCGAACAGCCGTTCGCGTTCGCTACCGTGGCGCTGTCGTCCACCGAGACCGACAAGGTGCAGAAGTTCAAGCTGCGCGATCGCGGCATCACCCCGGCGAGCTAGCACCGCGAAGCGGCCGGCATCAAGCTGGTGCGCTGAGCCATCCGTCCCCTTGGTCGAACTTTGGAGCCTCCAATGCGTGCCCTACGTCTCCTGAGCACCCTGCTGTGCACCGCCTGCCTGGCCTGGGCCGCGGCCGCGGACACTGCCTACCCCAGCAAGCCGATCCGGATCATCGTGCCGTTCCCGCCGGGTGGCGGCACTGACATGGTGGCGCGCAACGTCGCCGCCAGGCTCAGCGACCGCTGGAAGGTGCCCGTCACCGTGGACAACAAGCCCGGCGGCAACACCATCATCGCGGCTGAGGCAGCGGCCAAGGCCCCCGCAGACGGCTACACGCTGTTCGTGGCGATCGACTCCACGCTCGCGATGAACCAGAGCCTGTACAGCAAGCTGCCCTATGACCCGGTCAAGAGCTTCATCCCGGTGACGCTGGCGGTGTCCATGCCGATGGTGCTGGCCGTGAACCCGCAGGTCCAGGCCCGCAGCGTGCCCGAGTTGCTAGCGATGGCGCGTGCCCAGCCAGGCAAGCTGTCCTATGCCCACGGCGCCCTGCCGGCGCAGGTGGCTGGCGAAGTGTTCAAGTCCAGCACGCACACTGACCTGCTAGCCGTGCCCTACAAGGGGACGGCGCCGGCCATGGCGGACACCGTGGGCGGCCAGGTCCCCATCATCTTCGACGCGCTGGGCCCGGCCATGGCCTTCATCAAGGGCGGCAAAGTGCGTGCGCTCGCCGTGACCAGTGCCGCGCGCAACCCGTTTCTGCCCGATGTGCCTACGTTGGCCGAGGCCGGTGTGCCCGGCGTGGACCTGCTGACGTGGATCGGCTTCGTCGTGCCCACGGGCGTTGACAGGACCATCGTCGCCAAACTGAACAAGGAACTGGTCAGCATCCTGCAGATGCCACAGATGCGCGAGCAGATGTCCAGTGTCGGCATGAGCGTGGTTGCGAGCACGCCCGAGCAGTTCGCTCAGACCATCCACGACGATACGCAGAAGTTGGGCCGCATCATCAAGGCGGCCGGTATCAAGCTGGACTGAGCGCGGCCACCATTCGCAAGCGGAAGGGATACGAAGGCGCAGCCGTTCCGCGCGGCGCGGCCCTGGCCACCTTCAGCGATTTCGCGCGCCCGCCTTACCCGTGCCATTCGCCGATGCACGGCGCCGGCAAGTATGGCTTGCAATGCTTGACCTTGCGCGCGCTGGCGCTGGTCGACGCAATGTCCTGAACGATGACGCT
Organism: Variovorax sp.; assembly: GCA_035476655.1. Classification (GTDB taxonomy): domain Bacteria; phylum Pseudomonadota; class Gammaproteobacteria; order Burkholderiales; family Burkholderiaceae_C; genus Variovorax. The sequence goes on along the minus strand of DATILH010000126.1, from coordinate 51,092 downwards.
TTCCTTCAACAACTCGACCTCAAGGGTCTCCATGAGAACCAAATTCAAACTCAATGTGCTCGCGTATTCGGTCGCCATCGTCATTGCAGGCTGCGGAGGGAGCAACGACGCGCTGACGGCACCGCCGCCGAACGTGAACTCCAATGCACCGGTGATCTCACCTGAGGTGCAGTCGGCGGCAGCGAAGCTGGCGACAGATGCGAGCATCCAGGCCATCGTGGCGGAATGGCGTACCCCCAGCCACGCGCAGGCACGCTTTGATCAGCACCTGGAACTCGTGCGCATCGCGTCGCCCTCGCGCTCGGAGTACAACCGGGCGTTGGAGATCAAGCGCCGTATGGTGGAGGAATGGGGCTTCCTGCCGAGCGAGATCAAGACCCGCGACGACGGCACCCTGCCAGGTTCGGACGTCCAAATCGTCGATGGACTGCCGGTCTACAACATCTGCGCCGAGATCAAGGGGAGCTATTCCAGTTCGCCCGGCGCCGTGTCATACCGCGGTCAATACCCCAAGGTGCTGGTCGAAAGCCACATCGACACGGTCAACCCTGAAAAGTTGACCTACCGCTACGAGCCCGTCAAGCTGCAGCCGATCAGCCTGCCGATCGTAACCACGCCGGCTGCATTGGCCGGGCTCCCCGACGAACTCGTGTTCGACGCGAACGGACGCATTGTTCGAGACGCCAACTATCTCAAGGCGCGGCGGTACTACGCCAGTGCAGAGGCTGCAACGGCTGGCGGCGCTACGCGCATCTACGTGCCGGGTTATGGCGACGCCATGAGCAACGTCTCTGCCGTGATGAATATCGCCAAGGCCATGAAGAAGCACAACATCAAGCCCGTCTATGACGTCTGGTTCTGCGGTACGGCAGGCGAAGAAGGCAAGGGCAATCTGGCCGGCATGAAGCAGCTATATGGCTACGACCAGAACCTGGGGACGGGCAGCAACCCATTGAACTTCGTGACCAACTTCGGCATTGACGGCGCCAGCGGTGTAGTCAACCTGGGCACCATCAACTTTATCGGCAGCTACCGCTTCGAGATGAAGTACTCGGCGCCGGCCGCGCCAGGCCCGAACGCTCCAAGTGCGTTGAAGGCGGCCGCCGCCTCGATCGCGAGGATTGCCGACATCAAGACGCCTTGGGACATTGACAAGACTGCGCTGAAGACCACCTACACCGTTGGCGTTGCGAATTGCGAAGCGCCTGCCGCAGGCAGTGCTGTCGTGCCTAGTTGCACCATCCAGGTCGACATGCGTTCGCCTCGTCTGGAGCCACTGCGGGATATCCGCAGCCGCATTGAGCCGCTGTTCCAGGCAGGGGTGAGCGAAGAGAACGCACGCCACAGCGTGGCGGACGCTTCGGCTCAGGCGGTGAAGCTCGAACTGGTTTGGTTTGGCGACCGGCCGCCGCATGAGCGCACCGACAAGTCCGACGTTTCGATCCAGGCCGCTTGGCAGTCGGCGCTGACCGTGGGCGTGGACCAACTCACTGAGTTGCCCACGAGCGCCAATAGCCTGAACGACAACGTGCCGGCCGCGATCGGTGTGCCGACCATAAATCTGAGCATCGATACCGGCGCCACTGGCGGCGGGGCCCACTCGTTTTGGGAGTGGGGCGTCCCCGGCGACTCGGCCAAGGAGGTGCTGCGCCTGCAGCGAGTAATGACCGCCGCGCTGATCGCTTCGGGGTTTCAAGCCACCGACGGCAGCATCGTCGCGCCGGCTGCGCCAGCCATGGGCAAGCGCACGTCTGAAGTCAAGTAAAGCCAAGGAGCCCATGATATGAAGAAAACCATTGCTTCCCTTATGTGCCTGGCTGTACTGGGCCTGACTTCCACGCATGTAGCAGCGCAACAGACCAGCCGCCTTCTGGTCGAATTCCAGGGGCCCGGCGGACACAGCAACGCCGACTATGGCCGCACGAGTGCGCTTCATGCGGCTGGTCGGTCGATCGAACGGCTCCAGTCTGCGGGCCTGCCTTCAGGGTCGTACCAACTAACGGGCCTAAGCGGCGGCAACTCCGTGAATAGCTTGGCCAGCCGCGCCCGCTATGAAGTACTGCTGACAGCGGCCGATGCCACAGCGCTGCAGGCCCTGGTCGTGCAGGTGACGGCCACCGTCAAAACTGGTGTTGACGCTGAGAACACTTTCCGCGGGGTCAAGGAGGGCGACCTCGTTGCCGGCGCCCCGGCCAACATCCGCTACACGGTCACGCCGCAATAGGCATTGGAGAAGCACCGGATTGGCGAAAGCGCTCGATTCCTGCAATCGATCGGATCGGTCCGGAGGTGAACTCAACGCGGCGCCAGGAACTCCTGCACCGCCTTGACGGTGACGGCCGGCGCCTCCTCCATCAGCCAGTGCCCCGAGGCGGGGACGACCAACTCCGTCACGTCGCTTGCCGCGTTGCGCATCACCACTGCCTGGGTGGCGCCGAAGGACTTCTCGCCGCCGACGGCCAGAACCGGCATGGCCAGCCTGGTCTTCACCGACTCGGCGTTGTCCACCGCGTCCTGCCGAATCGACTGGAATTGCGCGAAGGCGGCCCGCATCGCGCCGGGGCGCGCGTAGAGCCTGGCGTAGTGCACTCGCGTGCCTTCGTCGATCTTGCGCGGGTCGCCGGCGAAGTCGTTCCAGAAGCGGTCCAGGTAGATGCGCTCGCGGCCCTGCACCAGGCGCTGCATATCCTTGCCGCCCAGGTCGAAATGCCACAGCAGCGGCTGGCGCACGATCTGATCCCAGGGTGGCACGCCGGGCACCGGCGCATCCATCACCACCAGCCTGGTCGTCTTGTCCGGATAGCGCGCCGCGTAGGCGTAGGCCACCATGGTGCCGATGTCGTGGCCAACAACGTCGGCCTGATCGATGCCCAGCTTGTCGAGCACGGCACGGATGTCGCCGGCCTGGGTCTTCTTGTCGTAGCCGCCGTCGGGCTTGGATGACAGGCCCATGCCGCGCAGGTCCGGAATCACGACGCGGTGATTCTTCTGCAGCGCGGCGGCCAGCGGCACCCACATATCACCGGTGTCGCCGAAGCCGTGCAGCAGCACGACGGCCGGGCCGCTGCCGCCGACGCGCACGTGCATGCTCGCCCCCTCGACCTGGATCTGCTGGACCTTGAAGCCGGACGGCAGCGGCTTGGGTTGGGCATGGGCCGGCAAGACGGCTGCCAAGGCGATCAGGCTGGCAGCGAGCAGATGCTTGAGCATGTGTGCCTTTCAGCTGCGGGTGATGGAGACGCCGCCATCCACCAGCGATGCCGTGCCGGTGACGAAGGCCGAGTCGTCGGAGGCGAGGTACAGCACCGAGCGGGCCAGCTCCTCGGGCCTCGCAACGCGCTTGAGCGCATGCAGGTTGGTCACGTACGCCTGCGATTCGGGCGTGTCGTTCATGCCCCGGTACATGTCGGTGTCCACCGCGCCCGGCAGCACCGCATTGACGCGCACACCTTGAGGGCCGAACTCGGCAGCCAGCGCCTGCGTCAGCCCGATCAGTCCGGACTTGCTGGCGGCATAGGCGGCCACGCCGGGAAAGGCGAAGGTATGGCCCACGAAGGTGGAGGTGAAGATCACCGAGCCGCCACCGTTCTTCAGCATCTGGCCGATCTGGTGCTTGGCGCCCAGGAAGGCGCCGGTCAAGTTGATGGCCAGGGTCTCGCTCCAGCCGGCCTCGGACACGCCCGTGCTGGCACCACCCTCGCCCAGCGTGCCGGCGTTGTTGAAGGCGATGTCCAGGCGACCGAAGCGTTCGATGGCGAGTGTGACCAGGGCCTTGGCGTAGTCCTCCGAGCGCACGTCGCCGGCGAGCGCCACGGCTTGGCCGCCGGCGGCCTGGATCTGGGTGACGAGCCGGTCCAGTTCGCCAGCACGGCGGGCGCCGACCACCACCTTGGCGCCCTCCCGCGCAAACAGCAGTGCGGTGGCATGGCCGATGCCGGAACTGGCACCGGTGATGAGGGCTACCTTGCCTTCGAGTCGCTTGCTCATGATGAATCTCCTGTGAATGGATTTGCGATGAGCAGCAGTGTGTTGGGCGGTGGCCCATTTCAGAAGACGGCAAGTGACGGAACTGCCGTCCGGATTCTCCGAACAATCGAGTGCATCGCGGCATACTCGGCCCATGCTCAAGCTGGACGGCATCGCAAGCTTCGTGGCTATCGCCGAGGCCGGCTCCATCAGCGCCGCCGCGCGGCGCCTGAACCTGTCGAAGTCGGTGGTCAGCGAGCGCCTCGCAGAACTGGAGCGCGGCCTCGGTGCGGCGCTTTTCCATCGCAGCACGCGCAAGCTGAGCCTGACCGAAGACGGCGCCATCTTCATGGAAAAAGCGGTTCGCATCGTGCGCGAGGTGGAAGAAGCGACGGCCGAGATGGCGCAGCGGCGCGGCGAGCTGACCGGGCCCATGCGCCTGTCCGCCCCTGTCACCTTCGGGCGCATGCACCTCGGGCCTGCGCTCTTCCCCTTCCTGGCGGCGCACCCGGGCATCTCGCTCACCCTGGAGTTGGACGACCGCCGCGTCGATGCATCCTCCGACGGATTCGACGCAGTCATCCGGCATGGCGCCCTCGAGGATTCGCGCCTGGTGGCCTGGCAACTGGCAGCCAGCCAGCGCCTTCTGGTGGCATCGCCGGACTACCTGGCGCGCCACGGGCAGCCACGTTCGCTCGAAGCGTTGCCCGGGCACAAGGCGATCTACTACCTGAATCGGGGCGTGGCCGACTGGCGCTTTCTGGACCTCGGTGACGGCTCCTTCGTGCGGCCTGCCTCAGCGCTGCGCGTCAACAACGGCGACCTGATGCGCGATGCCGCCCTTGCGGGCATGGGCATCGCGCTGCTGCCCAGCTTCATCGTCGGACAGGAGTTGAAGGCGGGCCGCTTGAAGGTGGTCGACGTGGGGCGCCAGGTTCCACCGGAGTCCATCTACGTGGCGCACGCCGAAGGCCACCGGGCCTCGGCCAAGTTGCGTGCGCTGGTGGGCAGCTTGCGCCAGGCATTCGGCGATCCGCCTTACTGGGAAGTGACGGCCTGACATCGGGGTTTTCCGCCATACGTCTCGCATTCTGTTTTGTATACAGTTTCGCGTACAGACTTTGTGCACACAACGAGAACTGTCCATGTCGGATGCTGTCACCTCTTCTTCCAACGCCGCCCCCTCGGGCGTTCATCCGGTCGACCAGCGCCTGCCGGCCGGCAAGCTGACCGCGCTGGGCCTGCAGCATGTGCTGGTGATGTATGCCGGCGCCGTCGCGGTGCCGCTGATCGTCGGCCGCGCGCTCAAGCTCAGCCCGCAGGAGGTGGCCCTGCTGATCTCGGCCGACCTGTTCTGCTGCGGCATCGCCACCCTGATCCAGTCGCTCGGCGCGACCCAGTGGTTCGGCGTGCGGCTGCCGGTGATGATGGGCGTGACCTTCGCCTCCGTCGCGCCGATGGTCAGCATCGCCAACGCCAACGGCGGACATGAGGGCGCACAGTTGCTGTTTGGCTCCATCATCGGCGCCGGCATCATCTCGATACTGATCACTCCGATGGTCAGCCGCATGCTGCGCTTCTTCCCGCCGGTGGTGACCGGCACCATCATCACGGTGATCGGCATCAGCCTGATGCGGGTGGGCATCAACTGGATCTTCGGCAACCCGGTTGGCCCGACGGCGCCGGCCATCGTCGACCCGGTCTACGCCAAGTGGCTCGCCGATGTCACCTCGCCGGGCTCGGCCATCCCGCCCATTCCCAAGGGCCTGTCCATCGTGCCCTCGATGCCCAACCCCAAGTACGCAGACCTGGGCGGCATGGCGGTGTCGGCGCTGGTGCTGGTGTCGATCCTGCTTATCGTCAAGTACGGCAAGGGCTTCATCGCCAACATCTCGGTGCTGCTGGGCATCGTGATCGGCGGCGTGGTGGCGGCCGCCACCGGCCTCATGACCTTCGAGAAGGTGGGCCGCGCCGAATGGTTCGACCTGGTGCTGCCCTTCCACTTCGGCGCACCGAAGTTCGACCCGATCCTGATCCTCACCATGACCCTGATCATGATCGTGGTGATGATCGAATCCACCGGCATGTTCCTGGCGCTGGGCGAGATGACCGATCGCAAGGTGAGCCAGCAGGACCTGGCGCGGGGCCTGCGCACCGACGGCCTGGGCACCCTGATCGGCGGCGTGTTCAACACCTTCCCCTACACCAGCTTCTCGCAGAACGTGGGCCTGGTGGCGGTCACCGGCATCAAGAGCCGATATGTCTGCGTGGCCGGCGGCGTGATCCTGATCGTGCTGGGTCTCTTGCCAAAAATGGCGGCCCTGGTCGAGTCGCTGCCCACCGTGGTGCTGGGTGGCGCCGGGCTGGTGATGTTCGGCATGGTGGCCGCCACCGGCATCCGCATCCTGGCTGGCGTGAACTTCAAGACCAACCGCTTCAACCCGATGATCGTGGCCGTGTCCATCGGCGTGGGCATGATTCCGCTGATCGCGCCCAACTTCAAGCAGTGGATGCCGCATGGCGTCCATTCGCTGGTGGAATCGGGGATCCTGCTGGCCTCGGTGACTGCGGTGCTGCTCAACCTCTTTCTGAACGGTGCCAAGCAGGACGACGAGGCCATCATCGCGGCGGCCAAGCAAGCCGAGGCGCATTGAGGACAGCTGGGTTAGGCTCCACGAATCGCCCTAGGGCCAATTCGTGGAGCTGAAACTTCAGATTCCGTCCTGCATTGACGATGAGCGCGGCCACCATGGCCGCGCTGCTGCTTCTGACGCCCGCCGCATCCTTCGCTGCGCCCGAAACGGCCGCCGCGCCGACAACCAGCATGAAGATGACCGACAGCTATCTGGAGATGGCCGCCAGGGACGTCTTCTTCTGGGCCTGGCCGATGACCAACATCTACAACCGGCGCCTGAAGTTCAAGGACCTGCCGCACGCCGGCCTAATGGGCGGCACGGTGCCCATCGGGCCGCCCAACCGGCCGTCGATGCTCAGCGACTACATCACGCCCGACGAGCGTCAGGTGGCCTGCCCGAACCAGGACGTGGTGTACGGCTTCATGTTGCTGGCGCTGGATCAGAGCCCGATCGTGGTGCAGGTGCCCGACTTCGGCGAGCGCTTCTGGGTCTACCAGGTGGTGGACCTGCGCACCGACGGCTTTGCCGACTTCGGCAAGATGTACGGCACCAAGCCGGGCTTCTACCTGCTGGTAGGACCCGACTGGAAGGGAACGGTGCCCAAGGGCATCACCAAGGTCTTCCGGGCGAGCAGCAACACCGGCGTGCTGATCCCCCGCGTGTTCCAGGACGACACGCCAGACGACAAGAAGAAGGTGCAGGTGCCGCTCTCGGGCGTCAACGCCTATCCGCTTTCGGAATACACCGGCAAGATGCAGCTGCGCGACTGGGCCAAGCTGCCCCGCTTCCCGGCCGAGGCCAGCGGCGACACCGAAACCAGGTGGGTGGTGCCCGAGAAATTCTGGGATTCCCTGGGCGCCATCCTCAAGGATGTGAAGCCTCTGCCTGGCGAGGCCGCCATGTATGCGCGTGCGCAGTCGCTGATGGCCGCCTACGCGGCGGATCCGCATGCCAAGGAAGTGCTGGTGAAAGCGGCGCAGGAGGCCGACAAGCAGCTGATCGAACCGCTGTTCCAGTTCCGCAACTACGGACTGCAACTGCCCGGCAACTGGAGTACGGTGAACAACGGCGCGCGCTTTCGCACCGACTACTTCACGCGCACGGCCGCGGCCAAGTCCAATATCTTCATCAACAAGGTCAACGAGACCAAGTACTTCTACCAGGACCTGGACGGCGCCGGCGGGCGGCTCAATGGCGCCAGCAAGTACACCGTGACCTTCCCCAAGGGCGCGCTGCCGCCGGTGCGCGGCTTCTGGTCGCTGACGCTCTACAACCAGCACCACTTCTTTGCGGACAACGCTCAGAAGCGCTACTCGCTGGGCACCAAGAACAAGAACCTGAAGCCCAACGCCGACGGCTCGCTGACCCTGTACGTGCAGACCGATTCGCCCGGGGCCGACAAGGAAAGCAACTGGCTGCCCGCGCCCAAGGGCGAGGATTTTTCGCTCTATATCCGCACCTACTGGCCGCAGGAGGCGGTACCGTCGGGCGCATGGACGCCGCCGCCGGTCGCCAAGGTGCAGTGATCGCCGGGGGCTTCCCCTTCGGTCACGCGCGGGCGTAGACTGAGGCCGACGCGAAGGGGACGCTGAACATGCTGGCAGCCGAATGCGCCTGGACCATCCTGAGGGCCGAGCACGCTCGCATGCGCGAGCTGCTGACACTGCTCGGCGAGGCGGTGCGCGCGGCCGAATGGACGAAGCTGGGCGGGCTCATCGACCGCCTCCGGGCCTTCGAGAAGGCGACGCACAGCCCCAAGGGTGTCGTGCTACTGGGCCTGCTGCGCGGCCGGTCGGCCGAGGCGGACGCCCTGCTGGACCAGCTCGCACAGGAAGGCAGCCGCTGCGACGAACTGCTGTCACAGGCCAAGGCGGCCTTGCAGGGCCCCGGCACCGATGCGCCGGCCCTGCGCGCCTTGCTCGCCGAGCATCGGCAATTGATGCTGGCGCACCTGGAGAGCGAAGACACCCTGCTCCATTCCCATACGGCGCAATTGATCACGCGTGAGGAATGGGCCGAGGTGGTGTCGTCGATATCGGCGGCCATGGGCGCCGCCGGGCGCCGGGCTGGCTAGGACGCCGGCTTGGCGCTGCCGGCGTGCCGGCGAATCTCGCTGTGCAGCGCGGCCTGGCCGGCGGCCAGTGCACCTTCGTAGGTGTCGGCCGGATCCGGCGCCATGCGCAGCACCTTGGGGTTGGCACCCCGCGAATCGGTTTCAAGAAGCCGCCACACGAAGGACCCGGGCAGCGGCTCGTCGACGATGAGTTCGATCGGCTGTGTCATTGCTCTAAGATCGTCGCCGGCTGGTGGGATGTCTGTAGGAGAAGTTCCATGGCGTCGCTACTCGTCCAGGAAGCCGCCGCGATAGAAGCTCCAGGCCGTGCCGTCATGCAGATAGAAGTGGCCGTCGCTGCAGAAGTCCTTGCCGGGGAAGAACTCCCGGTAGGCCTTGGGCACCAGGCGCTCCAGTTGCTCGTCCGACAGTTCGTCGAACTCTTCCGGCGTGATCGGCTGGCCGAGTCTCAGTCTGCGTGATTCCATGCGCGCGCGTCAGCTCTTGCAGTCGCCACCCATGCTGACCGAGCCGTCCTTGCACTCGGTCAGGATCCGCTCCCGGCGCGGATTTGCCTTGGATTGCGCAGGCGCCACACCGGGCGACGAGACCCTGTCGTAGACGATCTTCCTGCTACCCAGGTCGCAGCTTCCCACCACCCTGCCATTGGCCTGGGCGTCTGCTGCCACGACGGAAAGAGCGAAATCCGAAACGCCGGAGGCTCGGACCTTCGCATCGATCTGGGCGCGGATGGCGTCGCAGTTGTTGGTGTCGGCGGCTTGGCTCGCGCTGCTGGCGAGAAGCAGCGCGGCGGCGAATAAGAAGGACCGGAACATGGGGCCAGTCTAGCCCCAGTCTCGCCTATCGCTTCGGAGCACGGGTGATCCGCAGGATGTGGTGCTCCCTGAGTTCGAAGTCCGGAACATCCAGATCGGCCATCTGCAACCGCTGCGCATCCTGGTCCGCGTACTGCTTGATCGCCCGGCCTGCGTAGTCCCATTCGCCAAAGCGGCATGGGTCGCGATAGCCGCCTTGCCACGGGCGCACGGGCGCGTAGCGGTCCGCGCCCCTGGGCACGTGCTCGACCTCGCATCCGTCGGCCGGGCTCACCAGGGAGTAGACGAAGAACGATGGACGCTCGCCCGCTATCGGACGCTGGTTCCAGGTGTGGACGGTTTGCGCCTGAAGGTCATCGAGCATCGCATCGGTGGTTCGCACGAGGGCCAACGGTGTACGCTGGAAGGTGTAGAACTTCGGGCTGCCCGTCGGAACCTCCGCAAGGTCGATGTCCAGGTAGGCCGCCTCCTTGCGTTCCAGCCCTGTCATCCAGTACACGAAGGCAACCCAGGCACCCGTGGCGACCAGGAAGGTGATCACAAGCAGAACGCGACTTAGGGTCACTTCGGTCTGGACATGAGCTTTCCTCAGGCAATCGCACGCTTCTTGGCAAGACCTTCCAGGTGAACCCCACGCGCCTGCGCCTTGCGCTCGCGCTCCTTGCGGCGGCAAGCGTTGCAGCGATTCGCGCGAGACTCGACGTTGCCCTTGGCAAGCTCATACCACCACTTTTGCTGCGTGGCACGCCAGACTTCCTGCTTTTGGCATTCGCAGCACTGGAACGGAGCGTCCACGTAGTAGCCACGTTCGACGAACGGCGGCACACCGTAGCTGTTGTAAGGCGCCAGCAACGGGGGGTTGCAAGGCGCAGTACCGAGGGGCATTTGCTCCTTGCGCGAATTTCCCTCGCGCAGCGCAAGGTGCTTCGCCGCACGTGCAGCGCGATGCGCCTGGATTTCGGATCGGCGTTGCTTGTTGCTCTTCACGGTCGCGAGTCTAGACCGGCCTATCGCCCTCGCCAAGAACACGCCGCCGCATGGTCGTTCACGATGCCCACCGCCTGTAGCCAGGCGTAGACGATGGTCGGCCCGACGAACTTGAAGCCGCGGCGCTTGAGCTCCTTGGCGACCTGTTCCGACAAGGCCGTGCTGGCGGGCAGCGCCACGCCGTCACCATGCATCACCTGTCCTCGGGTGAAGGACCAGCAGAAGTCGGCGAAGTCCTCGCCTTGCTTGGCCATCTCGCAATAGATGCGTGCGCCCTGGATGGTGGCCTCGATCTTGGCGCGAGAGCGGATGATGCCGGGGTTCTCCAGCAGCCGCAGCACATCCTTTTCGCCAAAGCGTGCCACCTTCGCGGGATCGAAGTTCGCAAACGCCGCACGAAAGGCCTCGCGCTTTCGCAGCACGGTGATCCACGAGAGGCCGGCCTGGAAGCCCTCGAGCATCAGGCATTCCCACAGGGCGCGCGGGTCGCGCTCGGGCCGGCCCCATTCCTCGTCGTGGTAGGCCTGCATCAACGGATCGTCGCCGGCCCAGCGGCAGCGTTGGCGTTCGGTCATCGCAGCAATCAGATCATCGCCAGCGGGCGTTTGCGCGCTGGCGGCGGATGCAGGCGATCGATCTCGGCCAGGGTCTCGGGGCTCAGTTGCAATTGCGCGGCCGCCAGGTTCTCGCGCAGGTGCGCGGCACGCACCGCCTTCGGGATCGCTACCACGCCCGGCCGCGACAGCACCCAGGCCAGCGCCAGCTGCGCCGCGCTGATGCCCAAGCCCTTGGCCAGCTTGGCCAGGCCGGCGTCGCGATGCGCCAGCGCACCCTGGTCGATGGGGCTGTAGGCCATCAAGGGCATGGCACGCTGCTGCTGCCAGGGCAACAGGCTGAATTCGGGCCCGCGCTCGCCCACCGAAAAATAGACCTGGTTGACGGCGCAATCGAGCTTGCCGCCGCCGTCGCCACAGACGGCGGCCAGTTCCTCCATGTCGTCGGTGTCGAGGTTGCTCACGCCCCAGTGGCGGATGCGACCGGCGGCGACCAGGGCGCGCATGGCCGCCGCGGTTTCTTCCAGCGGGAACTCGCCGCGCCAGTGCAGCAGATAGAGGTCGAGGTAGTCCAGCCCGAGACGCTCCAGGCTGCAGGCGCAGGCGGCCGGCAGGCCCTCGCGCCCCGCGTTGTGCGGATAGGCCTTGCTGACGACGAACAGCTCCTCGCGCTTGACGTCACCGGCGCGCACCGCCTGCGCGATCGCCTCGCCCACCAGCAGCTCGGCGCCGCCCTCGCCGTACATCTCGGCAGTGTCGATCAGCCGATAGCCCATGGCGATGGCCGAACGGATGGCGGCCAGCTCGGTCGGGTGCTGGCCCCGGTCCTCGCCCATGCGCCAGGTGCCAAGGCCGAGCACGGGGATCTGTCCGTCGCCTGTGAGTGGGAGTGTTCGCATTTGAAACATCGTATCGAGACCCGGGATTACCCGCACGACATTTCGAGATTTCTTGCCTACATTGCTTGCATGCAAGCAGATGGCTCAGCTTGCATGCAAACATCGACCGGAGAATCCACATGTTCCGTTTTGCCAAATCCCTCTTCGGGCAGGTCGTCATCGCGCTGGTGCTGGGCGTGCTGGCCGGGCTGTTCTATCCCGACTTCGCGGTCAAGCTCAAGCCCCTGGGCGACGGCTTCATCAAGCTGATCAAGATGATCATTCCGGTGCTGGTGTTCTGCGTGGTGGTGCATGGCATCGCCGGCGCGGGCGACCTGCGGCGCGTGGGGCGGGTCGGCGTCAAGGCGCTGATCTACTTCGAGGTGCTGACCACCATCGCCCTCGCCCTGGGCCTGCTGCTGGGCTTTGTCTTCAAGCCCGGTGTAGGGATGAACGTGGACCCGGGCCAGCTCGACGCCGCCGCGATGAGCGCCTATGCCTCGAACGCCGACAAGCTCACCAGCGGCGGCACGGTCGAATTCCTGATGAAGCTGATTCCCACCACGGTGGTGAACGCCTTCGCTACCGGTGACGTGCTGCAGGTGCTGCTGTTCGCGGTGCTCTTCGGCTGCGCCCTGGCACTGCTGGGCGATGTCGGCAAGCCGGTGGCACAGGTGGTGGACGCCTTGTCGCTGGTCCTGTTCAAGATCATGGGCATCATCATCAAGCTGGCGCCGCTGGGCGTGCTGGGCGCCATCGGCTTCACCGTCGGCAAGTACGGCATCGGCTCGCTCAAGCAGCTGGGCATGCTGGTGGTGCTGTTCTACGCCTCGGTGATCTTCTTCGTGGTGGTGGTGCTGGGCCTGGTGATGCGCATGTCGGGCTTCAGCCTGTTCAAGCTCCTGCGCTACCTGCGGGAGGAGTTGGCCATCGTCTTCGCCACCACCTCGTCCGACAGCGTGCTGCCGCAGATCATGGCCAAGCTGCGCTTCATGGGCATCCGCGACTCGACAGTTGGCCTGGTCATCCCCACCGGCTATTCCTTCAACCTGGACGCCTTCTCCATCTACATCACGCTGGCGGCCGTGTTCATCGCCCAGGCCACCAACACGCCGGTCTCGATGAGCGACCTGCTGGCCATCCTGGCGATCGCACTGGTGACTTCGAAGGGCGCGCATGGCGTGCCGGGCTCGGCCATCGTGGTGCTGGCCGCCACCTTGCATGCGATCCCGGCGATCCCGGCCATCGGCCTGGTGCTGGTGCTCTCGGTCGACTGGTTCATGGGCATCGCCCGCGCCCTGGGCAACCTGATCGGCAACTGCGTCGCCACCGTCGCCATCGCCGCCTGGGAGGGCGACATCGACCGCGAACGGGCCCGTGCAGTCCTCGACGGCACCCATTCGCCCGAAGACGAGCCGCTGGCCGAGCCGGATTCGCCGGTGGCTGCCGCCCACGCCGTCCACGCCGCGCACTGATCCACCACAATCGCGCCCCATGTCCGAAGTCAGCCCCACCACCATCGCCGAGCGCGTGGTCGAAGCCATCCTTGCGCAGAAGCTCGCCCCGGGCGAGCGGCTGGGCGAGCAGCAGTTGGCGGAGAACTTCGGCGTCAGCCGCACCATGGTGCGCGAGGCGCTGATGCAGTTGCAGGCGCGCGGCTTCGTGGCGGTGCAATCGCGGCGCGGCTGGTTCGTGGTGGAGCCCTCGGTAGAGGAAGCGCGCGACGCCTTCGCGGCGCGCCGCATCGTCGAGGCCGGCATCCTGGCCGAGGCCGGCCGGCCGTTGTCGAAGGTGATCCGCAAGCTGCGCGAGCACGTCGCCGACGAGAAGCGCGCCATTGCCGGCGCCGACGCCGCCACCCGCGCCTTCCTGCTGGCCGACTTCCATGTCTGCCTGGCCGACCAGATGGGGCACCGGTTGCTGGTCGACGTGCTGCGCGACCTGACGGCGCGCACCACCCTGGCCGCCACGCTCTACCAGTCCACCCACGAGGCGAGCGAATCCTGCGCCGAGCATGCCGCCATCGTGGCGGCGCTGGAGGCCGGCGACACGAAGCGGGCGCGCCAATTGATGCTCGATCACATCGGCAATGTGGAGCAGGCGCTGGAGGTAGAGGTGCCGGCCCGGCCCGGCTCCGACGAGCGCCTGCGCGCCACCCTGGCGCCGGTGGCGCTGCCGCGCGGTACGACAACGCGCTGATTCCCTACGCCGGGCACGCACCCGGCTCGGCTACATTCGGCCGTTCATGCGCACACCCCAACTCCAGCGCGGTGCCTTCCTGCTCCTCTTGGCCGTCGTCAGCATTGCCTTCGGCTGGATCCTGCTGCCCTTTGCCGGCGCGGTGATGTGGGCCATCGCCCTGGCCATCCTGTTCACGCCGATCTACCGGCGGCTGGTGCGCAGGATTGGCGGCCGGCGCAACCTGGCGGCCCTGATCACGCTCACCGTGGCCTCCGTGATCGTGGTGCTGCCGCTCATCATGATCGCGATGTCGCTGGTGAACGAAGTGGCGCAGGTGTCGCAGCGCATCCGCGCCGGCGAGATCAGCTTTGCCACCTACTTCCAGCAGGTGGTGGCGGTGATCCCGCGCTGGGCGCTCGACCTGCTGAACCGCCTGGGCCTTGGCAATGTGGAAGCGCTGTTCGCCAAGGTGGCGCAAGGCGCGGCGGCGGCCAGCCAGCAGATCGCGACGCACGCCCTCTCCATCGGCCAGAACGCCTTCGAGTTCCTGGTGAGCTGCGGCCTGATGCTGTACATGCTCTATTTTCTGCTGCGCGACGGCGCCGAACTGTCGGCCACCGTCCGCAACGCGCTGCCGCTGGCGCGGCCGCATGCCGACTTCCTCTTGAACAAGTTCACCACCGTGATCCGCGCCACCGTCAAGGGCAACATCGTGGTGGCCATCGTGCAGGGTGTGATCGGGGGCCTTGCGCTATGGGCGCTGGGCGTGCAAGGCTCGCTATTGCTGGGCGTGATCATGACGCTCTTGTCACTGCTGCCGGCAGTGGGCGCGGCCCTGATCTGGCTGCCGGTGGCCATCTACTTCCTGGCCACGGGCGCTGTCTGGCAAGGCTTCACGCTAATGGGCATCGGCGTCTTCGTGATCGGCCTGGTCGACAACCTGCTGCGCCCGCTGCTGGTGGGCAAGGACACGCAGATGCCCGACTACATCGTGCTGATGTCCACCATCGGCGGCATTGCCCTTTTCGGCATCAACGGCTTCGTGATCGGGCCGGTGATCGCCGCCATCTTCATGGCGGCCTGGCATGTGTTTGCCGCGGCCGCGGCGGACGAGCCGCCCGTGTAGCCGCGGCCGGCCTTACTGCTGCGCCAGCGCCAGGTAGTCCACGAATCTGCATTCATCGATAAGCAGTGCCTATCGGTGCTCAACCGCAGCGCGCCCCCACCATCTTGCCTTGGGGATCGACTTCCACGATCAGGCGCAGCGGGTCCGGCGGTGCCGGCGCCTCGCCCGCCTTGGCAATGATCGCCTGGCGCGCCCCGGTGCGGTTGCGTGCCTCTTCCAGCAGCGGCTGGGTCATCACCTGCCCGAGTGCAAAGCGCGCCTCGGCCCCATTGCATTGTTCGGTCACGCTGGCGAAAGTGGGCGGCAGGGGCACCTCGGAACTAAATGGGCGCGCGTCGCCACGTGTCTGGCAGCCTGTGGTCAGCACGGCCGCCAACGCCAGCATGGTCACCGTCAATCTATGCATGGGATGTCCTCCTTCATGCGGCTAGCCTAACGCGCCCACCAGCGTTCGTCGAACCGTCCTTGCAGAAATGCGACAAAGCTTGACACCTTGCCCGGAACCAGCTTGGGAGAAGGAAACACGGCATGGATCTCCTGCTCGGCCAGGCCATGGTCGGCCAGCACCTCGACCACCTTGCCGGCCTTGAGCGACTCGCTCGCCACATAACGCGGCATCAACGCGATGCCCAGCCCCTCGCGGGCGGCGGCCAGCACGGCAGACACGTTGTTCGAGCGCAGTCGCCCGGACACCGGCACCGTCACCAGCTCGCCCTTGGGCGTGTGCAGTTGCCAGACGTCGTCGCCCACCACGCTGCTGTAGATGAGGGCCACATGGCCGCTCAGGTCCTGGGCACGCTTTGGAACGCCGTTCTTCTTGAGGTAGCTTGGGCCCGCGACCATGACCCAGGGGTTCATGCCCAGGAAGCGCGCGCCCAGGGATGAATCGGCCAGCTTGCCCATGCGCACCGCCACGTCGATGCCCTGCGCCACCAGGTCGACGTAGCGGTCTTCGAAGCTGAGGTCGACCTGCACCTGCGGATTGCGCGCCATGTATTCCAGCGCCAGCGGCACGATCACGCGCCGGCCGAAAGCCACCGAGGTGCCAATGCGCAGCAGCCCCTGTGCCTGCGACTGGCGCAGCCGCACGATGCTCTCGGCGTCCTGCGCGTCGCGCACGATGCTCTTGCACTTCTCGTAGTACAGCGCGCCGGCCTCGGTCAGGCTGACCCCGCGCGTGTTGCGGTTGAGCAGCCGGGCCTTGAGCCGGGTCTCGGTGGCGGCGACCTGCTTGGTCACCGTGGGCTGGGTGGTGTTGAACTCGCGCGCCGCCTTGGAGAAGCTGCCGGTCTCCACCACGCGCACGAACATTTCCATGGCAAGAAGTCGATCCATGCCGGAAATGCTAGCGACTTATTCCGCCGTGGAATAGCCTTTATGGCGCGCTGCCCTCTTCTGCCGCGACGCCCCGCTGCCTACAGTGCAGGGTCACACACACAAAGACACCCCCCAAGGAGACAAATCATGGCAAAAATGACCGCCGCCCAAGCCGCCGTCCTGGTGATGGAGAAAGAAGGCGTGACACAAGCCTTCGGCGTGCCCGGCGCTGCCATCAACCCGCTGTACTCGGCGCTGCGCAAGCTTGGCAGCATCAGCCACATCCTGGCACGCCACGTCGAAGGCGCCTCCCACATGGCCGAGGGCTACACCCGCGCCGTGACCGGCAACATCGGCGTGTGCATCGGCACCTCCGGCCCGGCCGGCACGGACATGATCACCGGCCTGTATTCCGCCTGGGCCGACTCGATCCCGATCCTGTGCATCACCGGCCAGGCGCCGCGTGCGCGCCTGTACAAGGAAGACTTCCAGGCGGTGGACATCGAATCCATCTCCAAGCCGGTCACCAAGTGGAGCGTCACGGTGCGCGAGCCCGGCCAAGTGCCGCAGGTGTTCCAGCAGGCCTTCCACCTGATGCGCTCGGGCCGCCCGGGCCCGGTGCTGATCGACCTGCCCTTCGACGTGCAGATGGCCCAGATCGAGTTCGACATCGACACGTACGAGCCGCTGGCGGTCTACAAGCCGGCGGCCACCCGCGCCCAGATCGAGAAGGCGATCGCCATGCTCAACGCCGCCGAACGCCCGTTGATCGTGGCCGGCGGCGGCGTCATCAATGCCGATGCGTCCGATCTCCTGGTGCGCTTTGCAGAGGCCTCCGGCGTGCCGGTGATCCCCACCCTGATGGGCTGGGGCGCGATTGCCGACGACCATCCGCTGATGGCCGGCATGTGCGGCCTGCAGACCAGCCACCGCTACGGCAACGCGACCATGCTGGCCAGCGACTTCGTGCTGGGCATCGGCAACCGCTGGGCCAATCGGCACACGGGCTCGGTCGATGTCTACACCAAGGGCCGCACCTTCGTGCACGTGGACATCGAGCCCACGCAGATCGGCCGCGTCTTCACGCCCGACTTCGGCATCGTCTCGGATGCCAAGGCGGCGCTGCAGCTCTTCGTCGAGGTGGCGGAAGAGATGAAGGCCAAGGGCCAGTTGCCCGAGCGCGGCGAATGGGTCGGCCAGTGCCGCGAGCGCAAGCGCACCATGCTGCGCAAGACCAACTTCGCCGACGTGCCGATGAAGCCGCAGCGGGTCTACCAGTGCATGAACAACAACTTCGAGCGCGACACCTGCTATGTGAGCACTATCGGACTCTCGCAGATCGCGGCGGCGCAGTTCCTGCACGTCTACAACCCGCGCCACTGGATCAACTGCGGCCAGGCCGGCCCGCTGGGCTGGACCATCTCCGCCGCCCTGGGCGTGCGCGCCGCCGACCCCAAGCGCAAGATCGTCGCGCTGTCGGGCGACTACGACTTCCAGTTCATGATCGAGGAACTGGCAGTGGGCGCGCAGTTCAAGCTGCCCTACATCCACATCGTGGTGAACAACTCCTACCTGGGGCTCATCCGCCAGTCGCAGCGAGGCTTCGAGATGGACTACTGCGTGCAGCTGGGCTTCGACAACGTCAATGCCGGGCCGGATGCCGGCGTCGAGGCCAGCTATGGCGTGGACCACATGAAGGTGGTCGAGGGCCTGGGCTGCAAGGCGATCCGCGTCACCAAGCAGGAAGAGATGACGCCGGCCATCCGGCAGGCCGAGGCGCTGATGGCGCAGTACCAGGTGCCGGTGGTGATCGAAGTGATGCTGGAGCGCGTCACCAACATCGCCATGGGCACCGAGATCGACAACATCATTGAGTTCGAAGAACTCGCGACCAGCATCGGCGACGCGCCCACCGCACTGGCCGCAGCCATGCTGGACTGACTTTTCCCGAGGAGACAAGACATATGCCGAAGTTCGCCGCCAACCTGACCATGCTCTTCAACGAGCTGCCCTTCATGCAGCGCTTCGAGGCGGCCGCCAAGGCCGGCTTCGAAGCGGTGGAATACCTCTTCCCCTACCCGTTCGCGAAGGAAGAGCTGGCCGCCGCGCTGAAGGCCAACAATCTCAAGCAGGTACTGCACAACCTGCCGGCCGGCGACTGGGATGCCGGCGAGCGCGGCATCGCCTGCCATCCGGACCGGGTGACCGAGTTCCGCGAAGGCGTGGCGCGTGCCATCGACTACGCCGGCGCGCTGGGCTGCCCGCAGGTCAACTGCCTGGCCGGCAAGCTGCCGGTGGGCGCGGCGATGCAGGAGGCGCACCAGACGCTGGTGGCCAACCTGCGCTACGCGGCCGAGCAACTGCGCGGCGCCAACATCCGCCTCTTGATCGAGCCGATCAACAGCTTCGACATTCCCGGCTTCTTCCTGACCCGCACCGACCAGGGCCTGGCGCTGATCGACGAGGTGGATTCCACCAACCTCTTCCTGCAGTACGACATGTACCACGCGCAGCGCATGGAAGGCGAACTGGGCAACACGCTGACCAAGCACCTGCCGCGCATCGGCCACATCCAGCTGGCCGACAACCCCGGCCGCGGCGAGCCCGGCACCGGAGAGATCAACTACGCCTGGCTGTTCAAGCACATCGATGCGCTGGGCTACCAGGGCTGGATCGGCTGCGAATACAAGCCGCGCGCCACCACCGTGGAAGGCCTGGGCTGGCGCCAGGCCCTGACCAAGTAATCAAGAAAACCGAAAGGAAGACATGACCGCAAGCACCGCCGCACAAAAGATCGGCTTCATCGGCCTGGGCATCATGGGCGCGCCCATGGCCACGCATTTGGCCGATGCCGGCCACACGCTCTTCGTGAACACGCGCGGCCCGATCCCCGAAAGCCTGGAGGGCCGCACCACGGTCTGCCAGAGCGCGACCGAGGTGACGCAGAAGTCCGACATCATCTTCCTGATGCTGCCCGACACGCCCGACGTGGACCTGGTGCTGTTCGGCGAAGGCGGCGTCGCTGCGGGCTTGTCCAAGGGCAAGATCGTGGTGGACTGCAGCTCCATCGATCCGATCGCCACCAAGGGCTTCGCCAAGCGCATCGTCGATGCGGGCTGCGGCTACATCGACGCGCCGGTCTCCGGCGGCGAAGTGGGCGCCAAGGCAGCCAGCCTGACCATCATGTGCGGTGGCGACGAGGGCACCTTCGGCCGTGTGCGACCCTTGCTCGAAAAGATGGGCAAGAACGTGACGCTGGTGGGCGGCAACGGCGACGGCCAGGTCACCAAGGTGGCCAACCAGATCATCGTGGCGCTCAACATCGCCGCCGTCGGCGAGGCGCTGGTCTTCGCTTCCAAGGCCGGCGCCGATCCGGCCAAGGTGCGCCAGGCCCTGATGGGCGGCTTCGCCTCCTCGCGCATCCTGGAAGTGCATGGCGAACGGATGATCAAGCGCACCTTCGCGCCGGGCTTTCGAATCTCGCTGCACCAGAAGGACCTCAACCTCGCGCTGCAGGGCGCCCGCGCCCTCGGCGTGGCCCTGCCGCAGACGGCCGGCGCCGCCCAGTTGATGAATGCCTGCGCCGCCCTGGGCCATGGCCAGGACGACCACAGCGCGCTGGTGCGCGCCCTGGAGGCGATGGCACAGCATCCGGTGGCGCCCGACGCATCCTGATACCTGCTCCGCAAATCCACACTCCAAGAGAGGCACCGCTTGCGGTAGCCTCTCTTTTCGCTTTTCGTGTTTCCACACAACATAACAAGGAGAGACTGTCATGGCCCAGACCCTGTCACCCGCCGAAGAGGCACTGCGCGACGCCGCCCGTGAATACCATCGCTCGCCCAGCAAGGGCAAGATTTCCATCACCCCCACCAAGCCGCTGTTGAACCAGCGCGACCTGTCCCTGGCCTATTCGCCCGGCGTGGCGTATCCGTGCCTGGACATCGAGGCGGACCCGGCCACCGCCTTCGAGTACACCGCCCGCGGCAACCTGGTGGGCGTGGTCACCAACGGCACCGCGGTGCTGGGCCTGGGCGACATCGGCCCGCTGGCCGCCAAGCCCGTCATGGAAGGCAAGGGGTGCCTGTTCAAGAAGTTCGCCGGCATCGACGTGTTCGACATCGAACTGGCCGAGCGCGACCCGGACAAGCTGGTCGACATCATCGCCGCGCTGGAGCCCACGCTGGGCGGCGTCAACCTGGAAGACATCAAGGCGCCCGAGTGCTTCTACATCGAGCGCAAGCTGCGCGAGCGCATGAACATCCCGGTGTTCCATGACGACCAGCACGGCACCGCCATCATCTCGGCCGCCGCTCTCATCAACGGCCTGGAGTTGGTGGGCAAGAAGATCGAGGACGTGAAGATCACCGTCTCGGGCGCCGGCGCGGCGGCCATCGCCTGCCTGGACGTGATGGTCGGGCTGGGCGCCAAGGCGGCCAACATCTTCGCGGTGGATTCCAAGGGCCTGATCTACGAGGGCCGGCCCGGCGGCTTCGACGACTCGAAGGCGCGCTACGCGCAGAAGAACACCGATGCACGCACCCTGGCCGACGTGGTGAAGAAGGCCGACGTCTTCCTCGGCTGCTCGGCCGCCGGCGTGCTGACGGGAGACATGGTCAAGACCATGGCCGACCAGCCCATCATCCTGGCGCTGGCCAACCCCGAGCCGGAGATCCGCCCCGAAGTGGCAAAGGCCGCGCGGCCCGACTGCATCATCGCCACCGGCCGCTCGGACTATCCGAACCAGGTCAACAACGTCCTGTGCTT
Organism: Variovorax sp.; assembly: GCA_035476655.1. Taxonomy (GTDB): domain Bacteria; phylum Pseudomonadota; class Gammaproteobacteria; order Burkholderiales; family Burkholderiaceae_C; genus Variovorax. Next base: position 29,791 of record DATILH010000126.1, on the reverse strand, counting down.
CCCCTACATCTTTCGCGGCGCGCTCGATTGCGGCGCCACCAAGATCACGGAAGAGATGAAGCTGGCCTGCGTGCGCGAGATCGCCGACCTGACCAAGGCCGACATCAGCGAGGAAGTGGCCACCGCCTATGCCGGGCAGGAATTGACCTTCGGGCCCGACTACCTGATTCCCAAGCCTTTCGACTCGCGACTGATCCTGCGCATCGCGCCGGCCGTGGCCAAGGCTGCCCAGGAGTCGGGCGTGGCGACGCGACCCATCGAGGACCTGGACGCCTACCGCCAGCACCTGACACGTTTCGTCTACCACACCGGTATGTTCATGCGCCCGGTGTTCAGCGCCGCCAAGGCGGCGAGCGCCAAGCGCATCGCCTATGCCGAGGGCGAGGACGAGCGCGTGCTGCGCGCCGCCCAGTGGGCGGTGGACGAAGGCGTGGCCAAGCCCATCCTGGTGGGCCGGCCGGCGGTGATCGAGGCACGCGTCAAGAAGGCCGGGCTGCACCTGAAGCTCGGCACCGACGTCGAGATCGTCGACCCGGAAGACGATCCGCGCTTTCGCATCTACTGGGAGGCCTTCCACAAGCTCATGGCCCGCCAGGGCGTGACGCCGGACGCCGCCAAGATCATGGTGCGCCGCTCCAACACCACCATCGCCGCGCTGATGGTGCACCTGGGCGACGCCGATGCCATGCTGTGCGGGCTGGTGGGCCGCTTCGACGTGCACCTGGACCACATCCGCAACATCATCGGCCTGAAGCGCGGCGCGCCCGGCTTTGCCACCCTCAACGCGCTCACCCTGGACAAGTACACCCTGTTCGTGGCCGACACAAACGTGCACGAGGACCCGAGCGCCGAGATGCTGGCCAGCATCGCGGTGATGGCGGCCGAAGAAATCCGCCGCTTCGGCCTGCCGCCCAAGGTGGCATTCCTGTCGCATTCCAACTTCGGCAGCTCGAGCCGCGCCTCGGCCAAGAAGATGCGCCTGGCGCGCGACCTCTTCGCCCAGATGGCGCCGGAGGTGGAGTGCGACGGCGAGATGCACGGCGACGCGGCCCTGTCCAGCGACATCCGCCGCAACGCCATGCCCGAGACCACGCTCAGCGGCGACGCCAACCTGCTGATGTGCCCGAACCTCGATTCGGCCCACATCCTCTACAACGTGCTGAAGATGACCGGCGCCCATGGCGTGACGGTGGGCCCGATCCTGCTGGGCGCCGCCAGCTCGGCCCATGTGCTGACGCCCTCGGCCACGGTGCGGCGCGTGGTCAACATGACGGCGCTGGCGGTGGCCAACATCGGCATTCACAAATAGGGTGCGCGGTGCATCGCCCCTCGGGGCGGCGATGCACCGCCTTGGTTGCCACCTACGGATTCGCACCAATGGCGTGCGGGCATCCTTATTGCTTGAATTCGTCACCTTTTCTTTCAAACAGGTCACGAACAATGAACAAGCGCCAGTTGCTTCAGTCCTTTCTTGCCGCCTCCGCCCTGAGCCTCGGCCTCTCGGGCGCCGCGCAGGCCCAGACCCCGATCAAGTTCCAACTGGACTGGCGCTTCGAAGGGCCGGCTGCCCTCTTCCTGCACCCTGCCGCCAAGGGCTACTTCAAGGCCGCTGGCCTGGACGTGGCCATCGATGCCGGCAGCGGCTCGGGCGGCACCGTGACGCGCGTGGCATCGGGCGCCTATGACATGGGCTTTGCCGACCTGGCGGCCCTGATGGAGTTCCACGCCAACAACCCGGACGCGCCGAACAAGCCGGTGGCCGTGATGATGGTCTACAACAACACGCCCGCCTCTGTCATGACCTTGAAGAAGAGCGGCATCACCAAGCCGGGCGACCTGACCGGCAAGAAGCTGGGCGCACCGGTGTTCGATGCCGGCCGCCGCGCCTTCCCGATCTTCGCCAAGGCCAACAACGTGGGCGCGGTCAACTGGACGGCGATGGACCCGACCCTGCGCGAGACCATGCTGATGCGCGGCGACATCGACGCCATCACCGGCTTCACCTTCACCTCGCTCCTGAACCTGGAGGCGCGCGGCGCCAAGGCCGGCGACATCGTGGTGCTGCCCTATCCCGACTACGGCGTGAAGCTGTATGGCAACGCCATCATCGTCGCGCCCAAGCTCCTGAAGGAGAAGCCGGAAGCCGTGAAGGCCTTCCTCTCGGCCTTCACCAAGGGCGCGAAGGAAGTACTGGCCGATCCGGCCATGAGCATCGCTTCGGTGAAGGCGCGCGACGGCATCATCGACACTGCACTTGAAACGCGGCGCCTGAAGCTTGCGATCGACACCGTCATCAACAGCCCCGACGCGCGCGCCGAAGGCTTCGGTGCGGTGAACCCGGGCCGTCTGGCGCTGATGGCTTCGCAGGTATCGGATGCCTTCAACACCAAGTCGCGCGTGAACGCCGACTCGGTGTGGACCTCGGCCATGCTGCCGCCGGCCGCCGATCTCAACATCCTGACGAAGAAGTGATGGAGGCTTCTGCCAGGGAGGACGCGCCCTTCGTCGACTTCCAGGACGTCTGGCTCGCCTACAACGAGGAGTTGCTGCGCGCCAATCACTTTGCCGTCGAAGCCATCGACCTGAAGGTGCGGCGGGGCGAGTTCATCGCCATCGTCGGGCCTTCGGGCTGCGGCAAGTCCACTTTCATGAAGCTCACGACGGGGCTCAAGATGCCCTCGATGGGCAAGATCCTGATCGACGGCCAGCCGGTGACGGGACCGCTGAAGATCTCGGGCATGGCCTTCCAGGCGCCTTCGCTGCTGCCCTGGCGCACCACGGTCGACAACGTGCTCCTGCCGCTGGAGATCGTCGAGCCCTACCGCTCCAGCTTCAAGGCCAAGCGAAAGGAATACGAGGAGCGCGCGCGCCGTCTCTTGCAGAAGGTCGGCCTGGGCGGCTACGAGGACCAGTTCCCCTGGCAGCTGTCGGGCGGCATGCAGCAGCGCGCCAGCATCTGCCGCGCGCTGATCCACGAGCCCAAGATGCTGCTGCTGGACGAGCCCTTCGGCGCGCTCGATGCCTTCACCCGCGAGGAGCTGTGGTGCATCCTGCGCGACCTGTGGACTGAGCAGAGGTTCAACGTGATCCTGGTCACGCACGACCTGCGCGAGTCGGTCTTCCTGGCCGACACCGTGTTCGTGATGAGCAAGAGCCCGGGCCGCTTCGTCGTCAAGCGCGAGATCGAGCTGCCGCGCCCGCGCGAGCTGGAAGTGACCTACAGCAAGGAGTTTTCCGACATCGTGCACGAGCTGCGCGGGCACATCGGGGCCATTCGCAGTACGGCGGTTGCAGCAACATGAGGAACAACAAGCAATTGGAACGCTGGTCGCCCTGGCTGCTGCTGGTGGCGGTCCTCGTGCTGTGGCAGATCCTGTGCTCCGCATTCAACGTGTCGGACTTCATCTTCCCCAGCCCCTGGCGCATCTGGACGCAGTTCTGGGAGTTCAAGGAAATCATCGCCGGCCATGCCTGGCGCACCTTCTGGGTGACGATGGCGGGCTTTGGCCTGGCGATCGTGGTGGGCGTGCTGCTGGGCTTCGTGATCGGCAGCTCGCGCCTGGCCTATGCGGCTGTGTACCCGCTGATGACCGCCTTCAACGCCTTGCCCAAGGCGGCCTTCGTGCCGATCCTGGTGGTGTGGTTCGGCATCGGCATCGGGCCGGCGATCCTCACCGCCTTCCTGATCAGCTTCTTCCCGATCATGGTGAACATCGCCACCGGCCTGGCCACGCTCGAACCCGAGCTGGAAGATGTCCTGCGGGTGCTGGGAGCAAAGCGCTGGGACGTGTTGGTCAAGATCGGCCTGCCGCGCTCCATGCCCTACTTCTACGCCTCGCTCAAGGTGGCGATCACGCTGGCTTTCGTCGGTACCACGGTGTCGGAGATGACGGCGGCCAACGAGGGCATCGGCTACCTGCTGATCTCGGCCGGTTCGGCCATGCAGATGGGGTTGGCTTTCGCCGGGCTGATGGTGGTGGGGGCGATGGCGATGATCATGTATGAGCTGTTCAGCGCGGTGGAGAAACACACCACGGCGTGGGCCCATCGCGGCTCGCAAGGCGGCTGATAGGATTCATCGCGTCCGAGGCATTGTCCCTTTCGCTTGAACGCCGCTCACTTCCCTACCCTTGCCCTTCGTGCATTGCTGCTGTGCGTCGCCATCCTGCTGGCCGCGTGCGGCAGCGCGCCGACCCGCGTCCCCAGCAGCGTGCGCTACGCGCCACTGAGTACCACGCAGTCCGAAGACATCGCCATCCATGCGCTGGGCCTGGTGGGCACACCCTACCGCTACGGCGGCAACACCCCCGACAGCGGCTTCGATTGCAGCGGCCTCATCGGCTACGTCTACCGCAGCCGCGCCGGCCTGGCGCCGCCACGCACCGTGGCCCAGCTGGCGAGCTTCGGCGAGGCTATCGATCGCACTGAACTGCGCAGCGGCGACCTGGTGCTGTTCGGCGCCGGCCGGCCCAACCATGCCGGCATCTACGTCGGCGATGGCCGCTTCGTGCACGCGCCCTCGACGGGCGGCACCGTGCGCATGGACCTGCTGGCCAGCGCCTACTGGTCGCGCCAGCCGCTCGCAATCCGGCGGCCGTGAGGCGCGCGGACCATTCGTTTCATCGCTACGCCTTCAGTTGATCCTTGATCGGCAAACTCCGGATCCTCTTGCCCGTCGCCGCAAAGATCGCATTGCACAGCGCCGGCGCAATCGGCGGCACGCCCGGCTCGCCGACGCCGCCCAGCGGCGCGTCGTAGCTGCCCGGGATCATGCGCACATGGATGCGCTGCGGCGCGGCGTTCATGCGCAGCACCTCGAACTGGTGGAAGTTGTCCTGCTGCGCCCGGCCGTCCTTGAAGGTGATCTCGCCGCTCATCGCATTGCCGATGCCCATGGCGCAGGCCCCTTCCATCTGGGAGCGCACCCGCTCCGGATTGACGATGCCGCCGCAGTCGACCGCGATCCAGACGTCCGGGATCTTCAACTCGCCCTTGGCATCCACCGCCACCTCGACCACCGCCGCCACATAGGTGGTGAAGCTGTAGTGCGCCGCGATGCCGCGCCCGCGGCCCTTGGGCAGTTGCTTGCTGCCCCAGCCCGCGTCCTTGGCCACCTCGGTGGCGACGCGGCGCAGCCGGCCGATGTCCACCGGGTAGGCCATCGGGTCTTCGCCGTGGTTCCAGGTGTCGTTGATGTCGCGCGGATCGATCTTGCGCGGCGGCCCCAGCAGTTCCAGCAGGAAGTCCTTGGGGTCGCGCCCGGCTGCAGCCGCCATCTCGCCGACGAAGGACTGGATGGCAAAGGCATGCGGGATGTTCGACACCGCGCGGTACCAGCCGATGCGCGTGTGCGCCGCCGCTTCCGGGTTCTCCACCCGCAGGTTCGGCACCGCGAAGGGCACGTTGGTCAGGCCCATGCCCAGTTCGATCGGCGACTCGGTCTTCGGGTCGGGCATGAACAGGGCCATCAAGGTCGGGCCGACGCTGCGATGCAGCCAGGCCACCGGCTTTCCCTTTGCGTCCAACCCAGCCTCCAGGTGCTCGCAGGAAACCGTGTGGTAGTAGGAGTGGTGCAGGTCGTCCTCGCGCGTCCACACCACCTTCACCGGCTTGCCGCCGGTCTCGCGCGCCAGCAGGGCCGCCTCGGTAGCGAAGTCGCCCTTGCTCTTGCGGCCGAAGCCGCCACCCAGCAGGGTGACGTTGACGGTCACCTTGTCCGCGCCCAACTCGAGCCGCTTGGCGATGTCGGTGCGCACCGCCTGCGGGCTCTGGAAGGGGCCCCAGACCTCGCAGCGTCCATCGGCCGCGATGCGCGCGGTGGCGCTCGGCGGCTCCATCGGCGCCTGCGTCAGGTGCGGGATGTAGTAGTCGGCCTTCAGCACTTTGGCCGCGTTCTTCATCGCGGTGTCCACGTCGCCGCTGTTGCGGATCACCTTGCCCGGCTTGCCGGCGGCGGCCATCATGGCCGTGCGGTAGCTGCCCGAGTCGTAGCTGCCATTCGGGCCGCCCTCCCAATCCAGCTTGAGCGCCTTGCGCCCGTTCATCGCGGCCCAGGTGCTGCTGGCGATCACCGCCACGCCCGGCAGCGGCTGGAAGGCGCTGGGCACCGGCGAGCCCTTGATCTCGACCACCTTCACCACGCCCGGCACCTTCATCGCCTCGGCCGGGTCGAAGCCCTTGAGGGTGCCCCCATAGACCGGGCTGCGCGCCACCACCGCGTAGAGCATCTCCGGCAGCACCACGTCGATGCCGTAGATGGCCTTGCCGGTGGTCATGTCGAAGCCGTCGATGAGCGGCGTCTTGCCCTTGCCGATGTAACGGAACTCGGCCGGCTTCTTCAGGCGCAGATCGGCGCTGGCCGGCACCGGCAGCTTGGCGGCGTCGGCAGCCACCTCGCCAAAGCCCATCGTCCGGCCGCTGGGCTTGTGGATCAGCTGGTGGTTCTTCGCGCTCACCTCGCTGGCGGGCACGCCCCAGCGCGCGGCGGCCGCGCCTTCGAGCATCTGCCGCGCCGCGGCGCCGCAGCGGCGCATCGGCATGAAGAAGTGACGCGTGGTGCGCGAGCCGTCGGTGTCCTGGTTGCCGAACTTCTGCTCGTCGCCCGGCGCCTGCACGACGCGCACCTTGGCCCAGTCCGCTTCCAGCTCGTCGGCCAGGATCATCGGCACGCCGGTGCGCACGCCCTGCCCCATCTCGGCGCGGTGGCAGGTGATGGCGACGATGCCGTCGCCGGCAATGGAGACGAAGACCAGCGGGTTCTCGACCACGCCGTTGGGCATGCCGTAGGCGCCGTACTTGGGCGGCTCCTTCTTCTCCTGCGCCTCGGTGTGCCCGGACCAGCCCAGCGCCAGCGAGAAGCCGCCGACGCCGGCGGCGGTGGTGCCGAGGAAGTGGCGGCGCGACAGTTGCAGTGCTGCATTGGCCATGTCATGCCTCCTTCGCGCCGGCGGCCTGCTTGATGGCGGCCTTGATGCGGGTGTAGGTACCGCAGCGGCAGATGTTGCCGGACATCGCCGCCTCGATCTCCTGGTCGGTGGGCTTCTTCTTGGTCGCAAGAAGCGCCGCGGCCTGCATGATCTGCCCCGACTGGCAGTAGCCGCACTGCGGCACGCCCACCTGGCGCCAGGCCACCTGCAGCGGATGCTGGCCCTTTGCGTCCAGGCCCTCGATGGTGGTGACCTTCTTGCCGACGGCGGCGCTCATCGGCGTCATGCAAGAGCGCACCGCGGCCCCGTCCAGATGCACGGTGCAGGCGCCGCAAAGGGCCATTCCGCAACCGAATTTGGTGCCGGTCATCTGCAGCTCGTCGCGCAGGTACCAGAGCAGGGGCATGGTGGCGTCGCCGCTGAATTCGCGCGGCGTGCCGTTAACCGTCAGTGAAGCCATGTATTGTCTCCTGTCGGTCCTGCGTCTTGGGCGTGGGGGGCGGCGCAGGTGGGCGCAATCTAGTCCTGCCGCTTCGCCAAGACAAGCCCCTCGCGCGCAAAATCCAAGCATGCCCACCAGATCCGCCCACGCCTGGCTGCAATTGAGCCCCGCCGTTGCCGCCGCCCGAGGCGAAGGCCGCCCGCTCGTCGCGCTGGAGTCCACCATCATTGCCCACGGCATGCCCTACCCCGAGAACCTGCAGACGGCCCTCGAGGTGGAAGCGGTGATCCGGGCCCAGGGCGCCGAGCCGGCCACCATCGCGTTGATGGACGGCCGCATCTGCATCGGCCTTGCGCCCGAGGAGCTCGAGCGCCTGGCCCGCGCCGGCAAGGAAGCGCACAAGGTGAGCCGGCGCGACCTGCCGGCCGTGCTGGCCAGCGGCGAACTGGGCGCCACCACCGTGGCGGCCACCATGATCTGCGCCCAGCTGGCCGGCATCGAGGTCTTCGTGACCGGCGGCATCGGCGGCGTGCACCGCGGTGCGCCGGAAAGCTTCGACATCTCGGCCGATCTGCAGGAACTGGCCCGCACGCCGGTGGCGGTGGTATGCGCCGGCGCCAAGTCCATCCTGGACATCGGGCTCACGCTGGAGTACCTGGAGACGCACGGCGTGCCGGTGCTCAGCTGCGGGCAGGACAACTTCGCCGCCTTCTACCTGCGCGACAGCGGCTACAAGGCCGACTTCCGGCTCGACGCGCCGCAGGAGCAGGCGCGCTTCATCCGCACCAAGTGGCAGCTGGGCCTGGCCGGCGCTGTGGTGCTCAGCACGCCGGTGCCGCCAGCCGCGGCGATGGCACCGGCCGAAATCGATGCGCTGATGGACAAGGCCCTGGCCGAGGCGAAGGCCCAAGGCATCAGCGGCAAGGCGGTCACGCCCTTCCTGCTTGCGCGTATCCAGGCGCTGTCCGCTGGCAAGAGCCTCGCCACCAACATCGCGCTGGTGAAGCACAACGCGCAAGTGGGCGCCCGGCTGGCGCTGGCCTTGGCTCAGCTTCCCGACGCGGCGCCTGAGGCAGCCTGACGACGCGCCGGCAGGCCGTCTTCCAGCCGCAGCACGCGCCAGGCGCACAGCGTGCCGATCAGCGCCATGCCGCTGGCCGCCGCATACATCGGCACATAGCCGAAGTTCTGGGCCATGGCCCCGCCCGCCAGCACGCCGAAGACGCCGCCAAAGCCATAGCCGATCACCGTGAACAGCGCCTGCCCGCGCCCGCGCAGGCGGCCCGGGAAGTGGCGCGTCACCAGCGCGATGCAGGTCGTGTGATGGGTCGCGAAGCTCAGCGCATGCAGCAGTTGCGCCAGCACCAGGGCGGCAAACCAGCCGCCCAGCCCGGCGGTAATGGCCATGCGCGCCACGGCCGCGATGCCGCACAGCCACAGCCAGCGCGGCATCGTCAGGCGCCCTATCCAGCGGCCCTGCAGGAAGAACCAGGCAATTTCGGCCAGCACGGACAGCCCCCACAGGAAGCCGATGCTGGCCTTGCCGTAGCCCAGCGAGTCCAGGTAGAGCGAGAGAAAACCGTAGATGGCGAAATGCGCCGTGACGTGAAAGAAGAGCGCGGCGAAGAACCAGCGCACCGCCGGCTCGCGCAGCACCGGCCACACCGGCTCCTTCGGCGCCTTGTGTTGGGCTGCCGGCTCGCGCACATCGGGCAGCCGCCAGGTGGCCAGCCACACCAGGACCAGGGTGGCCACCGTCCAGGCCGGGAAGTGGCGCATGCCGAAGCGGTCGAACCATTCACCGGCGACGAACACGGTGACCAGGAAACCGGCCGAGCCCCAGAGCCGGATGCGCCCGTAGCGCCCCCAGTCGCCGGCCACCAGGTGCGCCATGGCAGCCTCGGTCAGCGACATCATCGAACTGGTGTGGGTGAACATCACCAGGAGCACCAGGGCCAGCCACAGGGGCCCGCCTTGCCACCACAAGCCCAGCGCAGCGACGGTCGCCACGCCCGCGCTGAAGCGCAGCAGCCGCACGCGCTCACCGGTGTGGTCGCTCAACGCGCCCCAGGCATAGGGCGCAAACACTCGCGTGAGCGACTGCACCGAGGTCAGCAGGCTGATGGTGAAGATCGGCAGCCCCAGGTCCTTGAGCCATAGCGACAGGTAGGGGTTGAAGAAGCCGATGTGCGCGAAGTAGCTCGCCGACAGCGCGGCAAAGGCCAGCAGGTGGCTGCGGCCGGCGTTCACCGGCTAGAGGAAGGAAGCCTCGGGAGAAGGTTTCTGCACCGCTGTGTCGACGTCGCCGCACTGTGCGCGATGGCGCAGCGCATGGTCCATCACGACCAGTGCCAGCATGGCCTCGGCGATCGGGGTGGCGCGGATGCCGACGCAGGGGTCGTGCCGGCCCTTGGTGACCACCTCGACCGGATTGTTGTTCACGTCGATCGACTGGCGCGGGCTGATGATCGAGCTGGTCGGCTTGATGGCGATGCTCACTTCCAGGTCCTGCCCGGTGCTGATGCCGCCCAGAACGCCGCCAGCGTTGTTGCTGAGAAAACCCGTTGGCGTGATCGAGTCGCCATGGGTGGTGCCGCGCTGCGTCACGCTGGCGAAGCCGGCGCCGATCTCCACGCCCTTGACCGCGTTGATGCCCATCATGGCGTAGGCGATGTCGGCATCCAGCTTGTCGAACAGCGGCTCGCCCAGGCCCACCGGCACACGGGTCGCGGTGACGCGCAGGCGGGCGCCGCAGGAGTCGCCGGCCTTGCGCAGCTGGTCCATGTAGGCCTCGAGCCGGCTCACATCGGCCACCGGCGCGAAGAATGGATTGTTCGGCACATGGTCCCAGCTCTCGAAGGGGATCTCGATCTCGCCGATCTGTGTCATGCAGCCCCGAAACACCATGCCGTACTGCTCGGCCAGCCACTTCTTGGCCACCGCGCCGGCCGCGACCATGGGGGCCGTCAGGCGCGCCGAGGAACGCCCGCCGCCGCGCGGATCTCTAATGCCGTACTTCTTCCAATAGGTGTAGTCGGCATGACCCGGGCGAAACTGCTGGGCGATGGCACCGTAGTCCTTGCTGCGCTGGTCGGTGTTCTGGATCACCAGGGCGATCGGCGTGCCGGTGGTCTTGCCCTCGTACACGCCGGAAAGGATCTGAACCTCGTCGGCCTCGTTGCGCTGGGTGACGTGGCGGCTGGTGCCGGGGCGGCGGCGGTCCAGGTCGGGCTGGATGTCAGCGGCGCAGAGGTCCATGCCGGGCGGGCAGCCGTCGATCACGCAGCCGATCGCTGGCCCGTGGGACTCCCCGAAATTCGTGACCGCGAAAAGACTGCCCAGTGTGTTGCCGCTCATATGGGCCGGATTATCGCGTCTGCCGAAAGGAGTATGGACACTCGGGCCAGCCGGTCTTAATTTACAAGTCCAGTTACAGGGAACACAAAATGCAACCTCGCCTCGAGATTCGTCGCATCGGACCGGACTTTTTCACGTACAGCCTGCGCGCCGGCCAGACCTCGGATTGCCATGGTGTGGATGCGCTCGCGTCCCTCGCGCGCTGCCTGAACGATGCCGGAGACTGCCTTGGCCACTACTTTCCGGCCGTCCGCGTCAGCCTGGACGGGCAGGACCTCGGCAGTTACGAAGTGGAGCGCCTGTTGCGCAGCCCGACCAGCCTGGCCGCCGAACTGATGCACAAGGCAAGGCCGGCAACGCTCACGCTCTCTTAGCAGCGCAGCAGGACGAGGTCCGCCGCGTGTCGCGCGTTCAAGCGTCCGCAGGCAGCGTCGCAGTCAGCTCGATCCCCAGCGCCCTCATCACGGCCAGCGTAGTCTTCAAGGTCAGATTGCCGTTCTCGCTGAACGAGCGGTAGAGTTGCTCGCGAGACTGGCCGGTTTGGCTGGCGATCTGCGACATGCCTCTTGCCCGGGCCACGACGCCCGGCGCATGCGCGATGTAGGCCACATCGTTCGTGTCGTCTCGGTCTGCTTGATCTCGATCATCTGAATGACCGCGCCGGCTGAAGGCAATGGTCAGGCTGCTACTTGACCCGCTGCTTTTCCAGCTTGCGCGCCAGCGTGCGCCGGTGCATGCCCAGGCGGCGCGCGGTTTCCGAGATGTTGAAGCCGGTCTCGGCCAGGGTCTCGTGGATGCGCTCCCACTCCAGGGTCTTGATCGAGGTGGCGCGATTCGTGAGGCTCACCTCGGTGCTGCCTTCGGCGCGGCCGAAGGCAGCCTCGATGTCGTCGGTGTTGGAGGGCTTGGCCAGGTAGTGGCAGGCGCCCAGCTTGATGGCCTCGACCGCGGTGGCAATGCTGGCAAAGCCGGTCAGCACCACGATCAGCATGTCCTCGTCGTGCGCATGCAGCTGCTGCACGCAGGCCAGGCCGGAGGCCTCGCCGTTGAGCTTGAGGTCGACCACCGCGAAGCCGGGCGAGCGCGCCTCCAGCAGCGCCTGCATCTCGCCCAGGGTGGCGGCCAGGTCCACCGTGTAGCCGCGCCGCTCGAAGGAGCGCTTGAGGGTGCGCGCGAAGGCCGCGTCGTCCTCGACGATCAGCAGGTGGCGTGGCTCTTGGGTCTCTTCATTCATCATCGAGGCTCTCGCCCTCCTCTTCCTCCAGCACGATGGACACGAGCGGCAAGGTGATGGTCACGATCGCACCGCCTTCGGTCTTGTTGCGCGCCTCCACCCTGCCGCCCAGCGTGCGCGCCACGTTGACCACCAGGAACAGCCCCAGCCCGCCGCCCGGCCGCCCCTTGCTCGACTGGTAGGGCTTGCCGAATTGCGCCAGCATGCGCGGCTCGAAGCCGGGGCCGGCGTCGGTGCAGATCAGCACCAGCTCGTCGCCATGGCGCGCCACCTCGAACATCAGCCAGTGCGGCGAGGCTTCCAGCGCATTGTCCAGCACGTTGTGGATCATCTGCTTGAGCGCCGAGTCGGAGACGATGGGCAGGTCGTGGCCGAAGCGGTTCTCGTAGGTGAAGGAGCGCGCACCGCGCGAGGCCCGCCAGTCGGCCACCAGTTCGTCGAGAAAGGCGATCACGCTGGTGCGCTCGGAGTTCTCGCCGCGCGCCTCGCCGGCCGACAAGAGGATGCCGCTGACGATCGACTTGCAGCGCTGCACCTGCGCCTCCATTTCGGCCACCTCGCCCTGCAGCTCCGGGTTGCTGTCGAAGGGCGCCATGTGACGCCAGTCGCCCAGGATCACGGACAAGGTGGCCAGCGGCGTGCCCAGTTCGTGCGCCGCGCCGGAAGCCAGGAGGCCCATGCGCACGATGTGCTCTTCCTCCGCAGCGCGCTGGCGCAGGTCGGCCAGGCGGGCGTCGCGCCGGCGCAGGTTGCGGCTGATGCGGGTGATGAAGACCACCAGCAGCGCGGCAATCAACGCAAAGCAGATGAGCAGGCCCAGGATGTAGGGGCTGGCCAGGCGGTCCTGGTCGAAGGACAGCTGCAGCGGCTGCGCGAACAGCGCCAGGCCGGTGAAGCAGGCGCTGGTGAGGACGACGATGGTCCAGGTCGACCACGCGTCCAGCAGCACGGCGCCCAGGATCACCTGTAGCAGGTACAGGAAGACGAAGGGGTTGGAAGCGCCGCCGCTGAGATAGAGCTGGGCCGTCAGCATGCCGACGTCGACCACCAGCGCGACGAACAGCTCGGCATTGGTCACCACCACGTGGTGCGAACGCCAGCGCAACTGGCTGGCCGCGTTGAAGGCGGCCAGGCAGGCCAGCACCACCAGCATCTGGTGCAGGGGCAGCCGGATGCCCAAGCCGTAGTACACCACCAGGATGGTCGCGACCTGCCCCACCACCGCGATCCAGCGCAGCTGGATGAGTTGCTGCATGTTGCGGATGCCGGTGGCCATCTGCAGGCGGCCGCCCTGTGCCGTGCCGGACATGGCATGCGGCATGGCCCCCATCGCGATCTCGTCTTGCATGACCCTAGTGTGCCCCGGCGCGCCGCAGCTCCTCGCGCAGCACCAGCCCGGCAGCGCCCGCTACCAGGACGGCCAGGGCGAACCAGGTCAGCGCGTAGCCCAGGTGGTGGTTGCGGAACTGGATGACCGTCAGGCCGCCGACGGGCTGCTGCGAGGCCGCGCCCGGGTCCTTCTGCGCGTCGATGAAGAAAGGCGCCACCTGTGCCGCAGGCAGGCCGCGCGCCTGTGCGATCGATGCCACGTCGCGCGAATACCAGCGGTCGGCAGCCGCATCGTTGTGGCGCAGGAAGCCGCCGCCCGGCTCGCTGATGCGCAGCAGGCCGATGACCTCGACTTCGCCCACCGGTTCGCCGACGGCGCGGCCGGCGCGCTCGCGCTGGGCCGGCGCCACGAAGCCGCGATTGACCAGCACGATGCTGCCGTCCTGCTGCACCAGCGGGGTCAGCACCCAGAAGCCGGCGCCCAGGTCGCTGAGTGCCTGCACCGGCGTTTCGCGCTCATGCAGGAAACGGCCGCGGACGCGCACGCGGCGGTACTCGTCGGAAGCCGCGCTCACCTGCGGCCAGCGCTCACGCCCCGGCGCGGCCACCGGCGCCGCATTCACCCGCTGCTCGACCCGCTCGATGAGCGCGAGTTTCCAAGCCCGGCGTTCCAGTTGCCACCAGCCCAGCGCCACCAGGCTGCCGAAGGCCAGCAGCGCGAAGAGGCCCAGGATGGCCAAACGGCCCGCAGGGGGCGGGCCGTTTTCGTGCGGGGAATCGGGAGGCGTGGCCGTCAAGGCTTGACGCGCATCTCGTCGGCCGACATGCCCGGCATCATGTTGTGATTGAGGTGGTACATCACCCACAGCGAGCCACTGAGCGTGATCACCACCAGCACGGCGGTGAAGACCAGCGCCAGCATGTTCCAGCCACCCTCGGACTTGGCGTCCATGTGCAGGAAGTAGACCATGTGGACCACGATCTGCACCGCGGCAAAGGCCAGGACCACCATGATCGTGGTGCTGGGCTTTTCGAAGACATTGCCCATCACGATCCAGAACGGGATGGCGGTCAGGATCACCGACAGGACGAAGCCCGTCATGTAGCCCTTGAAGGTGGCGTGCGGCCCGCTGCCTTCGTGGTGATCGTCGTGATGCAAATCGTGTTCGTGGCCAACGCTCATGGCTGCACTCCCATCAGGTAGACAAAGGTGAAGACGCCGATCCAGACCACGTCCAGGAAGTGCCAGAACATCGACAGGCACATCAGGCGGCGGCGGTTTGCTTCGATCAGGCCGTGCTTGTTCACCTGCACCATCAGCGTGACGAGCCAGACGATGCCGAAGGTGACGTGCAGTCCGTGCGTCCCCACCAGCGTGAAGAAGGAGGAAAGGAAGGCGCTGCGCTGCGGGCCGGCGCCTTCATGGATGAGGTGCGCGAACTCGTACAGCTCGATGCCCAGGAACCCTGCGCCGAGCAGGCCCGTGACGAAGAGCCAGCCCAGCACCGCGCCCTTGCGGCGCCTTTGCATCTCGAGGATGGCGAAGCCGTAGGTGATGGAAGACAGCAGCAGCAACGAGGTGTTGACCGCCACCAGCGGCAGGTCGAACAGGTCCGCGCCCGAGGGGCCGGCCGCATAGCTGCGCCCCAGCACGCCATAGCAGGCGAACAGGCAGGCGAAGACCAGGCAGTCGCTCATCAGGTAGAGCCAGAAACCCAGCAGCGTCCCGCCCTCGGGGTGATGCTCCTTCAACAGGTAGAACTGGTTGCCCTGGGAGTCGGGAACCGCGTTGACATTGGCAGCGGTGGCCACGCCGGCCGCAGCGACGCTGGGAGAAAGAGTGAGATCAGACATGGGCGGCGGCCAGCTGGCGGGTGCGCGCGTCCTCGACGCGGGTGACTTCCTGGGCGGGGATGTGGTAGTCGCGCTTGTAGTTGAAGGTATGGACGATCGTGGCGACCAAGGTGGCGGCAAAGCCGATGCCGACGATGAGCCACATGTGCCAAATCAGGCCGAAGCCGGTGATGGCGGACAGCGCGGCAATGACGAAGCCGGCTGCCGTGTTCTTCGGCATGTGGATCGGGATGAACCCGCCCGTGGGCCGCGCGTAGCCGCGGCGCTTCATGTC
The DNA here is from genome assembly GCA_035476655.1 of Variovorax sp. Classification (GTDB taxonomy): domain Bacteria; phylum Pseudomonadota; class Gammaproteobacteria; order Burkholderiales; family Burkholderiaceae_C; genus Variovorax. The sequence continues at coordinate 14,375 of DATILH010000126.1, read as the reverse complement.
GTAGAAGGCGTCGTTGTCATGCACGATGGGCGTGAAGGCGAAGTTGTAGGGCGGCGGCGGCGACGAGGTCGACCACTCCAGCGTGCGGCCGTCCCACGGGTCGCCCGTCATGTCGCGCAGCTGCTCGCGGCGCATGAAGCTCACGCCAAACTGGATCAGCATGGCGCCGATGCCGATGGCAATCAGCACCGCGCCGAAGGCGGCGACCTGGAACCAGATCTGCAGCGAGGCGTCTTCGAAGTGGCTGACGCGGCGCGTCACGCCCATCAGGCCCAGCGCGTACAGCGGCATGAAGGCGAAGTAGAAGCCGATCACCCAGAACCAGAAGGACACCTTGCCCCAGAACGGGTCGAGCTTGAAGCCGAAGGCCTTCGGGAACCAGTAGTAGATGCCCGCGAACAGGCCGAACAGCACGCCGCCGATGATCACGTTGTGGAAGTGCGCGATCAGGAACAGGCTGTTGTGCAGCACGAAGTCGGCCGGCGGCACCGCCAGCAGCACGCCCGTCATGCCCCCGATCACGAAGGTGATCATGAAGGCGATGGTCCACATCATCGGCAGCTCGAAGGTGATGCGGCCCTTGTACATGGTGAAGAGCCAGTTGAAGATCTTCGCGCCCGTGGGGATCGAGATGATCATGGTCGTGATCCCGAAGAAGGAATTCACGCTCGCCCCCGAGCCCATGGTGAAGAAGTGGTGCAGCCACACCAGGTACGACAGGATGGTGATCACCACCGTGGCATACACCATCGAGGTGTAGCCGAACAGGCGCTTCTTGCAGAAGGTGGCGACCACCTCCGAGAAGATGCCGAAGGCCGGCAGGATCAGGATGTACACCTCCGGGTGGCCCCAGATCCAGATCAGGTTGACGTACATCATGGCGTTGCCGCCAAGGTCGTTGGTGAAGAAGTTGGTGCCGACGTAGCGGTCCAGCGACAGGAGCGCCAGCACGGCGGTGAGCACCGGGAAGGCGGCCACGATCAGGATGTTGGTGCAAAGCGCCGTCCAGGTGAACACCGGCAGCTTCATCATCGTCATGCCGGGCGCGCGCATCTTCACGATGGTGGCCAGCAGGTTCACGCCCGATAGCAGCGTGCCGACCCCGGCGATCTGCAGGGACCAGATGTAGTAGTCAACCCCCACGTCCGGGCTGTGCAGGATGCCCGAGAGCGGCGGATAGGCCAGCCAGCCGGTGCGCGCGAACTCGCCCACGAAGAGCGACGCCATCACCAAGATCGCGCCGAAGGCGGTCATCCAGAAGCTGAAGTTGTTCAGGAAGGGGAAGGCCACGTCGCGCGCGCCGATCTGCAGCGGCATCACGTAGTTCATGAGGCCGGTGACCAGCGGCATCGCCACGAAGAAGATCATGATCACGCCGTGGGCGCTGAAGATCTGGTCGTAGTGGTGCGGCGGCAAGAAGCCCGCGTTGTCGCCGAAGGCAATGGCCTGCTGCGCGCGCATCATGATGGCGTCGGCAAAGCCGCGCAGCAGCATCACCAGGCCCAGGACGATGTACATGATGCCGATCTTCTTGTGGTCGATGCTGGTGAACCAGTCGTTCCACAGGACGCCCCACCACTTGAAGTACGTGATGGCGCCGAGCAGCGCGATGCCGCCCAGTACGACCATGACGAATGTGCCCAGCAGGATGGGGTCGTGGAGGGGAATCGCTTCCCAGGTGAGACGGCCGAAGATCAGCTTCGCAAGGTCGAGGTTGGCGAACATTTTTATTCTCTGAAAGGCAGGTCGGCCGAACCGTCGACCGTGCACATGGCGGCGACGTAGGTGCGCAGCGGCGAGTTCGGATCCTGCGGGCGCACGGCCTTGGTGCTCACGTTGTAGGCGCCGGGCAGGCCGAGGCCGCCGCGGGAGTCGATCTCCGCCATCTTGTGCATGCACATCTTGCCGGGCTCGACGCAGCGGTTGAGGATGGCGTGGAACAGGTCGGGCGAAACGCTGGCCCAGCGTTGCACCGGCTCGCGTTCGCTCGGCTTCTCCAGCTTCAGGTAGCCGCTGCGGTCGAGCTGGCCGCCGGCGCCCTTGGCGTTGGCAACCCACTTGTCGAAGTCGGCATCGGCCAGGCCATGGAACTTGAAGCGCATGTGCGAGAAGCCATCGCCGCTGAAGTTGGCCGAGAAGCCTTCGTACTCGCCGGCCTTGTTGATGACCGCGTGCAGCTTGGTCTCCATGCCCGGCATGGCGTAGATCTGGCCGGCCAGTGCAGGGATGTAGAAGGAGTTCATCACCGACGAGGAGGTGATCTTGAACCTGATGGGCCGGTCCACCGGCGCCGCCAGTTCATTGACGGTGGCGATGCCCTGCTCGGGGTAGATGAAGAGCCACTTCCAGTCGAGCGCCACCACTTCCACCACCAGCGGCTTGGCATCCGCAGGCACCGGGCGGGTGTGGTCGATGCGGCGCAGCGAGCGGTAAGGGTCCAGCGTGTGCGTGCTGATCCAGGTGACAGCGCCCAGGGCGATGATGATGATCAGGGGCGCGGCCCAGATGGCCAGTTCGAGCTGCGTGGAGTGGTCCCACTCGGGCGCATACTCCGCCTCCTTGTTGGAGGCGCGGTATTTCCAGCCAAAGAACACCGTCAGCGCGATCACCGGGACGATGATGATGAGCATCAGCACCGTGGAAACCACGATGAGACGCCCCTGCTGCATGGCGATGTCGCCGGAAGGGTTGAGCAGAACCATACCGCAGCCGCTCAAGAGAAGGAGCGGCGTAAGGAGCAGCAGTCCGCGAAGTTTTTTGAGGAGTTCCATGCCGAAAAAAGTGCGAGTTCTGCGCAAAGACCCGACAATCTAGTCCTTTTGAGGCCCTTCGGGGAGTGGACGTTTTGTCCTATGGCGGATACAGGCGCCTGGTGAGATGCTTGGCACTGTCCGCGTGACACACGAACATTTGATGACGCGTCAATGATGCCCAGCACCCAAACTCCTATCGCCCAGCCCGCGCCGCAGACCTTCACCGGCGCCAACAAGCACCTTCACGGCGACACACGCATCGAACCGGGGGAGATCGCCGTGGGCGTGGTCATCGGCCGCGCCTCCGAGTACTTCGACTTCTTCGTCTACGCGATCGCCTCGGTGCTGGTCTTCCCGGCTGTCTTCTTCCCCTTCGAGGATGCGCTGGAGGGCACGCTGTGGTCCTTCGTGGTCTTCTCCTTCGCCTTCATCGCGCGGCCGATCGGCACCGCGATCTCGATGATGATCCAGGCCCACTTCAACCGCCAGGTGAAGCTGACCATCGCCCTCTTCCTGCTGGGCATCTCCACCGTCTGCATTGCCTTCCTGCCGGGCTACGCGAGCCTGGGCTTCACCTCGATCGTGCTGCTCTCGGTGCTGCGCATCGGCCAGGGCCTGGCCTTGGGCGGCTCCTGGGACGGCCTGCCCTCGCTGCTGGCGCTCAACGCGCCCGAAGGCAAGCGCGGCTGGTACGCGATGCTGGGCCAACTGGGCGCGCCGGTCGGCTTCATGCTGGCCAGCGGCCTGTTCGCCTACCTGTACGCCAGCCTGCCGGCCGAAGACTTCTTGAGCTGGGGATGGCGTTACACCTTTTACGTTGCATTTGCCATTAACGTGGTCGCCCTCTTTGCCCGCCTGCGCCTGGTGTCCACCGACGAGTACGCCCACTTGCTGGAAGAGCGCGAACTGGCTCCCACCAGCCTCACCGAGCTGACGCGCACCCAGGGCTACAACATCGTGATCGGCGCCTTCGCGGCGCTGGCCAGCTATGCGCTGTTCCACCTGGTCACGGTGTTCCCGCTGTCCTGGATCAAGCTCTTCACCGACCACTCCATCACCGAGTTCCTGGGCCTGCAGGTCTTCGGCGCCTTCCTGGCGGCCGGCGGCGTGGTGGTCTCGGGCCTGATCGCCGACCACATCGGCCGGCGCAAGACGCTGGGCAGCCTGGCGTTCGCCATCGGCGTGTTCGCCCTGTTCGCGCCCTTCCTGCTCGACGGCGGCCGGATCGGCCAGGACATCTTCCTGCTGCTGGGCTTCCTGCTGCTGGGCCTGTCCTACGGCCAGGCGGCTGGCGCCGTCACCGCCAACTTCGATCCCAAGTACCGCTACGCCGGTGCCGCGCTCACCTCGGACTTCGCCTGGCTGATCGGCGCCGCCTTCGCGCCGCTGGTGGCGCTGGGCCTGTCGGCCCGCTTCGGCCTGGCCTTCATCAGCCTGTACCTGCTGTCGGGCGCCATCTGCACGCTGATCGCGCTGCGCATCAATCGCGCGCTCGAAGTGGGGGAGTAATTCCAGCGGGTCGCCATGCTGGAGCGCCTGCGTCGCTGGGCGGGGCGCATCAAGCGCGACGCGCTGACCTTGTGGTTTGCCTATCGCGATCCGGCTACGCCTTGGCCGGCCAAGGCGCTGTGCTGGTTCGTGGTGGCCTATGCGCTAAGCCCGATCGACCTGATCCCCGACTTCATTCCGGTGCTCGGCCTGCTGGACGACGCCTTGCTGCTGCCGGGTCTGATCTGGCTGGCGGTGCGGATGCTGCCCGATGCCGTGCTGGCGCAGAGCCGCCTGCGTGCGCAGGCCTTGCTGCAAGAAGGTGCCGGCAAGCCACGCAGCCGGGCCGGCTTCTGGCTGGTAGCAGGCTCCTGGTTCGCCATGCTGGCGCTGGCCGGCTATTTGATCTGGCTGAATTGAGCGTGCGCGCGCCACCGCAAGGAGACGCGCGTGCCCGCGGCGGGGCGGCTGTCGATGCTCAACTGCGCACCGATCGCCGCGGCCTGCTCACGCAGCCCGAGCAGCCCGTAGTGGCCCGCAGGGACGCCTTGGGCGTCGAAGCCAACACCATCGTCCGTGATCGCCAGCGCGAGGTCGTCGCCGCCATTCTCACGGCGCAGTTCGATGACCACCCGCTGCGCGCCGGCGTGGTGTTCGACATTGCGCAGCACTTCCTCGCTCATGCGAAATACCGTCTCCGCCGGCTCCGCCGCCAGCGCGTCGAGCCCGGGGTCCAGGTGGCATTCGACCGCGATGCCGCTGCGCTCGCCCAGGCCCTTGCCCAGTTCGGCCAGCGCCGCGCCCAGGCCGATGTCGCGCACGGGGTTGCTGCGCAACTGATCGATGGCGCGGCGCGCCTCGTCCAGGCCGTCGCGCGCGGCCTGTTCGGCGCGCACCAGTTCGTCAGGCAGTGACTGCGGCTGGCTCGCGGCCAGGCGCTTGAGCACCCGGATCTCGGTCAGCATGGCCATCATGGAATGCGCCAGCGTGTCGTGCAGCTCGCGCGCCATCCGCAGGCGCTCGCGCACCACGGCCGTGTCGCGAGACTCCAGCGCCAGGCGGTGGATTTCCTCGGTGCGCTGACGCACGCGCTCGTCCAGCTCGGCGTTGAGCTGACGCAGTTCGTCGCGCTCGCGCTGCAAGGTGACGAGCAGCCGGTCCAGCGCGCTGCCCAGCCGCGCCGCCTCGTCGGCGCCCGCAGGCACCTCGATGCGCGTGGCGCTGCCGGTGAGCAGCGCGTCGGCCGAGCGTGCGATGCCGCTGACGCGCCGTGTCAGCCGGAGCGCGACGGTCATGCCGGCAATCGCCGCGACCAGTCCCAGCAGGCTCAGCACGAAGGTGATCCGCCATTCGATCGAGGTGGCAAAGGCGGCCACCGATTCGACCGGCTGCACCACTGCCACGCGCCAGCCCAGCCGCTGCAGCGTGCCTTCGCTCGCGATGTGCGGCATGGCCACCAGATAGGGGCGACCGGCCACCAGGCGGCGCAGTTCGATGCGCGCCGGCAGGTCCGAGGCGTCGCCCCCCAGGCCGGTGATGGATGGGTCGAAGGGCCGGATCGCCTCGCCCGCATCGGCCCAGCGCAGCCCCAGCAGGCCGGGGGGGCCGTGGCGAACGATGCCGTCGCGGTCGATCAGCAGCCACTCGCCCGGGGTGGCCTGGATGCCCTCGATCAGAGTCTGTACCCAGTGCCAGCTCAGCTGCGCCGCCACCACGCCGACGATCGCGCCCTCGGCGTTGCGCACCGGCGCGGTGAGCTTGAGGAAGTGTTCCTGCGGCGAGCGCCCTTCCTCGATCCAGGCCGCATCCAGGCCTTGCGAGCCCCAGGCGTACTGGTACACGTTGTGGCCCACCACGCCCGGGTCGGTGGCCCCGACGATGAAGCCGTCGGCGTCGGTGACGGCCAGCCAGATCAGGTCCGGCACGCTGCGGCGCACCGCCTCGAGCGAGCGCCGCATGCGGTCGCCCTCGCTGCGCTGCACGTCCTCCGACAGCATCGAGGCCACCACGGTCACCGACTGCAGGCGCAGCAGCATCGCGGTCTCAAGTTCGGCCCGCACGTGCTCGCCGGCGGTCTCCAGCCGCTGGCTGTGCTGCTCCAGCAGGGTGGAGCGCACGAAGCTGCGCAGCCACAGGTTGGCCGCCAGCGCCAGGCACAGGGTCAGCGCGATCAGCAGCCAGCCGATCGCGGCGGCAAGGCTGCGGCGTGGGTCGAGACGGCGGAGAAGTTTCATGGGGCGGGGCATTGTCCCCTGCGTGCGCGCCGCGACCCATGACCTTCGTCATGGGTGCTTTCACCGAGGACTTGGGGTTTGTCTCGATCCGCCGGATGACTTCCGGCAGGCGCGCGCCGGCGGCTTGGAGAGGACAGTGGCATCCATCGCGGAACCCCTCACTTCCCACATCGGCGCCGCACCTGCGATCGGCGCGAACTGAACGGAGACAAAAGCGTGAACTCAGCCCCCCTGTCGAAAGCGGACGCCGGCGTGCCGGCGGAACGCTGGCATTCCAATCGCTGGCTGCAACTGATCGTCGGCATCGTCTGCATGATCGCCACCGCCAACATCCAGTACGCCTGGACCCTGTTCGTGCCGGAGATCCAGAAGTCCTTCGGCTGGGAGCGCGCGTCGATCCAGGTCGCCTTCACCATCTTCGTGCTGGTGCAGACCTGGCTGGCGCCGATCGAGGGCTACTTCATCGACAAGTTCGGTCCGCGCCTGATCGTCGCCTTCGGCGCCGTCTTCATCGGCGCCTCCTGGGTCATCAACTCGCAGGCCACCTCGCTGCTGGGCTTCTACGTCGGCGCGGCGGTGGGCGGCATCGGCGTCGGCTCGATCTACGCGACCTGCATCAACAACGCGCTCAAGTGGTTCCCCGACCGGCGCGGCCTGGCGGTGGGCCTGACGGCCGGCGGCTATGGTGCCGGCTCGGCCGCCACCATCCTGCCGATCGCCGCGATGATCGATTCCTCCGGCTTCCAGCACGCCTTCTTCTTCTTCGGCGTGCTGCAGGGCTCGCTGGCTTTCCTGGCCGCCTGGTTCCTGCGTGCGCCCAAGGGCACGGAGGTGCGCGCCTCCAGCAAGGTCTCGCAGAGCCGCCACGACTACACGCTGAAGGAAGCGCTGCGCACCAAGCTTTTCTGGCTGATGCTGGTGATGTTCTCCTGCGTGGTCACCGGCGGCATGATGGCCGTGGCGCAACTGGGCGTGATCGCGCAGGACCTTGGCGTGAAGAACTTCAAGGTCGACCTGTACTTCGTCACGATGGCTGCGCTGCCGCTGGCGCTGATGCTCGACCGTGTCATGAACGGCATCTCGCGACCCCTCTTCGGCTGGATCTCGGACCACATCGGCCGCGAGAAGACCATGGTGATCGCCTTCACGCTGGAAGGCATCGGCATCATCGCGCTGGGCTACTTCGGCCACAACCCGTGGGCCTTCCTGATCTTGTCGGGCGTGGTGTTCCTGGCCTGGGGCGAGGTGTATTCGCTGTTCTCGGCGCTGGCGGGCGACGCCTTCGGCACCAAGCACATCGGCAAGATCTACGGCGTGCTGTATTGCGCCAAGGGCGTCGGCGCGCTGTTCGTGCCGATCGGCAACCTCATGATGGAAGCCACCGGCACCTGGTCGACGGTGCTCTACACGGTGGCCGGCCTGGACCTGTTCGCCGCATTCCTGGCCATCGTCGCGCTGCGGCCCATGCTGGCGGCGCACGTGGCCGGCACCGCCGCGAAGCATCAGCATCACCAGCAACCGGTCATCGACCATGCCATGCCGGGCGGCCTGAGCCCGGCCGGCCGCGCCGCCGGCTGAGTCTCCTTCGAGAGTGCCGCGCCCCTCAGGGCGTGGCTTTTCGCCCCAGCACCCGCACCGCCAACTCGGTGCGGGTGTTTGCTTGCAGCTTCTGCATGATGCGGCTGACGTGGTTCTTCACCGTGCCTTCGGCGAGGTGCAGCGCGACGGCGATCTGGCGATTGCTCTGGCCCTGGGCGATGAGGTCGAGCACGGCGGCCTCGCGCTCGGTCAGGCGGTCCGGCGCAGATGCCGCGGCCGGCGGCAGGGCCGTCGACGTGCTGGCGGAGAGGGCCGCGGCTTGGTCGGCATCGGCCGCGACGCGATCGGCCAGCAGGCGGAACTGGTCCATCACCTTGCGCGCGATCTGGGGCGTCAGGCGCGATTCACCGCGGTGCACCGCGCGCACCGTGTCCAGCACCTCGTCCTCCGAGGCGTCCTTGAGCAGGTAGGCCTGCGCACCGGCACGCACCGCATCGAACACCAGGTCGTCGCGATCGAAGGTGGTCAGCACCATCACCCGCGTGTGGGGCAAGGCGGCGGTGATCTCGCGGGTGGCCAGCACCCCGCCCTTGCGCGGCATGTGCAGGTCCATCAGCACCACGTCCGGGCGCAGCTGCTGGGCCAGCGCCACGGCCTCCACGCCGTCGGCGGCCTGGCCCACCACGTCGATGTCGGTCGCCGCACCCAGCAGCATCGCCATGCCGCGGCGGATCAGCGCCTGGTCGTCCGCGATCAGCACGCGGATTGGTGTGGCGGACGGGGGAGTTGGAGAGGGCGTCAAGGGGAGCTTCGTGTTCAGGTGGCGGGGTGCCCATTGTGCGCACTACGGACCCGCCGGCAACCGGCCGATGATGAGCTCCGCCATCGGCGACGGCGTGCGCCCATGCAGCATCACGATGCCGGTCTGCGAACTCAGGGCCGGCAGTCCGCGCACTTCCAACGCCAGCAGCCGGCCCGACGCAACTTCGTGCGCAACGGCTGCGTGCGCCGTGAGCAATACCGAGTCTGAATTCACGACGGTCTTGGCCAGCAATTCGGCATCGTCGCACTCGAGGGCCATGCGCAGTTCCGCCGCCGACGCCAGCCCGAGCAACTGAGCCAGCACGCTGCGCACGCGGCTGGGCAGGCGGATTGACAAGAGGCCGTACTCCCAAATCTGCTGCATCGACACAGACCGGGCCTTGCCCAGCGGGTGTCCGGCCCGGACAAAGACGCCGCCCGCCTCACGCCGCAGCGGCCGCTGGTTCAAGCCGGGATCGGCCGGCAGGTCGGTGGTGTCGGCCACGAAGAATTCGATGTCTTCCTCGCGCAGGCGCTTGAGCAGCAATTGCCAGTTGCTCACCTCGACACGCAGGTTGATGCCCGGGAACTCGCTGCGCAGGCCGGCGAGCAGACCCGGCAGGAAAGTCGCGGCGGGCAACGGCCCGACCCCAAAGGCGGTGTCGCCCAGGTTGTGGCTGCGGTAGAGCGCCACGTCGCGTTCCAGGCAGCGGCTGTTGAACACCAGCTGCCGGGCTCGCGCAATCACGAACTCGCCGGCCGGCGTGGGCACGATCTCGCTGCCCTTGCGGTCGAACAGCAGCAGGCCCAGCTCCGCCTCGGCGGCCTGGATGCTGCGCGTCAAGGCGGGCTGGCTCAGGTGCACCTCGTCCGCGGCACGCACGAAGCTGCGCCGGTCGGCTACGGCCACCACGTGCGTCCAGCGGCGCAGGTCCATTGCGTCTCCTCAGTCAATTGCAGCCAGTGCATTGATGATAGACAGCTTATGCATTGGACACAATTGTCTCCAAGCTGAAGAATCGCGCCATGTGCTGCACCGCACGCACATCACAACGAGAGACATCCCCCCATGCATATCGAAGAATTTGACTACGTCGTGGTCGGCGGCGGCTCGGGCGGCTGCGTCGTCGCCTCGCGCCTGACCGAAGACCCCAGCGTTTCCGTCTGCCTGCTCGAAGCGGGCGGCCCGGACAAGAGCGTGTTCATCCACGCCCCCGCCGGCGTGGTGACCATGCTGCCGGTGCCCTTCAACAACTGGGCCTACAAGACGGTGCCGCAGCCGGGCCTGAACGGCCGCCGCGGCTACCAGCCGCGCGGCAAGACGCTGGGGGGCTCCAGCTCCATCAATGCCATGGTCTACGTGCGCGGCCACCGCTGGGACTACGACCACTGGGCCGAGCTCGGCAATGCCGGCTGGTCCTACGAGGAGGTGCTGCCCTACTTCAAGCGCGCCGAGCACAACGAAACTCACCAGGACAGCCCCTTCCACGGCACCGGCGGCCCCTTCAACGTGGCCGAGCTGCGCAGCCCGAGCCCGATCAACCAGGCCTTCCTGAAGGCGGCGGCGATGAACGGCGTGCCCCTGGCGGCCGACTACAACGGCGCCGAGCAGTTCGGTTCCTTCATGTTCCAGGTGACGCAGAAGAACGGCGAGCGCCACAGCGTGGCCAAGGGCTACATCACGCCCAACATGTCGCGCCCGAACCTGCGGGTGAAGACCCATGCGCTGACTTCGCGCATCCTGTTCGAAGGCAAGCGTGCCATCGGCGTCGAATGCAGCGTGGCCGATGCGCCGATGCAGATCCGCGCACGGCGCGAAGTGATCGTGGCGGGCGGCGCCTTCGGATCGCCGCAGCTCCTGAAGCTGTCGGGCGTCGGCCCGGGCGCCGAGCTGCAGCACCTGGGCATCCCGGTGCTGCACGACCTGCCCGGCGTGGGCGAGAACCTGCAGGACCACATTGACCAGGTGCAGTCCTGGCGCACGCGCAACACGCCCGAGACCTTCGGCGTCTCGCTGCGCGGCGGTGCGCGCATGGCGGCTGCCATCCCCGAGTGGAAGAACAAGCGCACCGGCGCGGTCACCAGCAACTTCGCCGAGTCGGGCGCCTTCGTGCGCTCCTCGCCGGATGTGGCGGTGCCGGATCTGCAGATGGTTTTCGTCGTCGCGCTGGTCGACGACCACAGCCGCAAGCCGCACCTGGGCCACGGCTATTCCTGCCACATGGAAGTGCTGCGCCCGCACAGCCGCGGCAGCGTGAAGCTGGCCAGCCGCGATCCGCGTGCCGCGCCGCTGATCGACCCCGCCTTCCTGAAGGACGGGCGCGACCTCGACCTGCTGGCCAAGGGCGTGCAGCTGCAGATGGACATCATGCAGTCCAGCCCTTTCGACGCCTACCGCGGCAAGATGCTCTACCCGGTCGACCGCAACGACGTCGCCGCGATCAAAGAGGACATCCGCAACCGCGCCGACACCCAGTACCACCCGGTGGGCACCTGCAAGATGGGCCCGGGCAGCGACCCGCTGGCGGTGGTCGATGCGCGCCTGCGCGTGCGCGGCGTGCAAGGCCTGCGCGTGGTGGACGCATCCGTCATGCCGCAGGTCACAGGCGGCAACACCAATGCACCCACCGTGATGATCGCCGAGAAGGCGGTCGACATGATCCGCGCCGACGCCCGCGCTTGATGGCGGCGGCAGCACCTTTCCAAATCCAACGGAGACAAGACCCATGAAAAGCATTTCCCAGCGCCACACCCTGGCCGCGCTCGCAGCCACCGTCCTGGCAGCCGCCGTGCCTGCCGCGGCACAGCAGCAGCAGGACAGCCCCGCCACCAGCCCCAAGGCCGCCACGATCAGCACCGTGCGCGCCAACCAGGCGGTGTCGCAGAACCTGCAGCTCGACGACAAGCGCGACTTCGAGGACGCGACCCGCGGCCTGATCGCCACCCTGGCCGATCCGCTGGTCAAGACCGCCGAGGGCAAGCTGGTGTGGGACGCCAACCGCTACGACTTCGTCAAGGGCGCGGCGCCCGCCACCGTCAACCCCAGCCTGTGGCGCCAGGAAAAGCTCAACAACGCGCGCGGCCTGTTCAAGGTGACCGATGGCATCTACCAGATCCGCGGCTACGACCTGGCCAACATGACGCTGGTGGAAGGCAAGACCGGCTGGATCGTGATCGACCCGCTGCTGACCACCGAGATCGCCCGCACCACCCTCGCCTTTGCCATGGACAAGCTGGGCAAGAAGCCGATCAGCGCCGTGATCTATACCCACAGCCACGCCGACCACTACGGCGGCGTGCGCGGCGTGGTCGACGAGGCGGACGTGAAGGCCGGCAAGGTCAAGGTGATCGGCCCCGAGGGCTTCATGGAACACGCGGTGGCCGAGAACGTGCTGGCCGGCAACGCCATGTCGCGCCGCGCCACCTACCAGTTCGGCAACGGCCTGGATGCCAACGAGCGCCAGGGCGTGGGCAGCGGCCTGGGCAAGGCCCTCTCCAGCGGCACCATGGGCCTGATCCCGCCGACCGACTACATCGGCAAGACCGGCCAGGAAATGACGGTGGACGGCGTGCGCATCGTGTTCCAGATGGCGCAGGGCTCGGAAGCGCCTTCGGAAATGATGTTCTATTTCCCGGACAAGAAGGCACTGTGCCTGTCCGAGGTGTTCACCAAGCACATGCACAACGTCTACACCATCCGCGGCGCCAAGGTGCGTGATGCGCTGCAGTGGAGCAAGTACGCCAACGAGACGCTCGACATGTACCCCGACGTGCAGGTCGCCTTCGCCAGCCACCACTGGCCGACCTGGGGCGGCGACAACATCCGCCAGTACCTGGCCAACCAGCGCGACACCTACCGCTTCATCCACGACCGCGCGCTCAACATGGCCAACAAGGGCCAGGTGATGGACGAGATCGGCAACGCCGACTTCTTCCCCAAGGCGCTGGCGCAGGACGCCAGTTCGCGCGGCTACTACGGCTCGCTCAGCCACAACCTGCGCGGCGTCTACAACTTCTACCTGGGCTTCTACGACGCCAACCCGGCCAGCCTAAACAAGCTGCCGCCGAGCGACGCCGCCAAGCGCTACGTGGCGGCCATGGGCGGCGAAGCCGCCGTGCTGGCCACCGCGCGCAAGGCCTTCGACGCGGGCGACTACCGCTGGGTGGCCGAGCTGGTGAACCATGTCGTGTTCGCCAACCCGAACAACGCCGCGGCGCGCAACCTGCTGGCCGATGCCTTCGAGCAGCTGGGCTACCAGTCGGAGGCCGGCACCTGGCGCAACGCCTACCTGGTCGGTGCCAAGGAACTGCGCGACGGCGTGCTCAAGCCCAGCACCTCGACCCAAGGCCCTGACGTGGTGCGGGGCATGGACCAGCAACTGCTGTTCGACTACATTGCGCTGCGCCTGAACCATGAAAAGACCGACGGCATGAAGGCCGCGATCAGCATGGAGTTCACCGACCTGAAGGAAACCTGGGCGCTGGAGCTGTCGAACTCGGTGCTCAACAACACCAAGGGCCGCGTGCTGAAGAATCCGGACGTCAAGCTGACGCTGACCCGCCCCGCCTTCCTGGCCATGCTGCTGCAAGGCAAGAAGCTGCCGGAACTGGCGCAGGCCGGCATGGTGAAGGTCGAGGGAGACCCCAAGGTGCTGGCTGCGGTGTTCGCGAACGTCGAGAGCTTCGACCCCTACTTCAACATCGTCACGCCCTAAAGGAGACACGATCATGACGCAACAACGACCCTGGTTGGCTTCCTACGGCGACGTGCCGGCGCAGATCGATCCGGATGCCTACCCTTCGGTGGTGGCGATGCTGGAAGAGGCGATGCGCAAGTACGCCGACAAGCCCGCGTTCGTTTCCTTCGGCCAGCGCCTGAGCTTTGCCGAGGTCAATCGCCTCTCGGCGCGCTTTGCCAGCTACCTGCAGCGCGAGCTGGGCGTGGTCAAGGGCGACCGCATCGCGGTCATGACGCCCAACCTGGCGGCCTTCCCGATCGTGTTCTTCGGCATGGTGCGAGCCGGCGCGGTGCAGGTCAACGTGAACCCGCTGTACACGCCCCGTGAGCTGGCCTACCAGCTCAACGACGCGGGCGTGAAGACCATCGTGATCTTCAACGGCTCCACGCCCACGCTGGCCGAGGTGGTGAAGGAAACGCCTATCACCCACATCATCGGTGTCAGCCCCGGCGACGGGCTGCAGGCAACGCTGCCCACGCCGCCCGTGGATGCCCGCCTGAGCGGCGTGCGCCCGCTGGGCGAGATCCTGCGCGAAGGCGCCCCGCTCGACTATGTCGCGCCCGCGATCGGCGGCGACGACCTGCTGTTCCTGCAGTACACCGGCGGCACCACCGGCCTGTCGAAGGGCGCCAGCCTCTCGCACCGCAACCTGGTGGCCAACACCGAGCAGTACAAGGCCTTCATGCGCGAGACCTTCACGCCCGGCGAAGACGTGGTGGTGACGGCGCTGCCGCTCTATCACATCTTCGCGCTGATGGTGAATCTGATCAGCTACTTCTCGGTGGGCGCGCAGAACTGGCTCGTGGCCAACCCGCGCGACA
>DATILH010000125.1:0-20658 GCA_035476655.1 Variovorax sp. | reverse complement strand
GCTCTGCAATCCGAAGTCAACGCTTGGCAACGCGAGCGCAACCAGCAAAAGCGAACCATCAAATGGAGCTTCACTCGGCAGGATGCGGATCGAAAGCTCAGCCACAGATATGTTCCGATACTTGCGGGTTGACGTACTAGGTCTCTCGAACTCTCGCCGCGCGGCATGCGCCAAGTGCCTACTTGGGCTGCATTAGTTTCTTAATCTCCTCCATGTGCTCAGCGGCACGCTGCGTGATGTGGGCCATCGCATCGGACTGCGAGCGGCGCGCCATCTCGGCGAGTTCCTTCATGTCGGTGATCGTCTTCTCGAAGGCGCTGCGAACCACCTCGGTCTGCTTCGCCGGGTCTGCAGCGCTCTTGGCGGCTTCCTGCATGACTTGCATCGACTCCGCCATCATCTCGGTTTGCTTGCGCACGATGGCCTGCATGGACTCGTAGGCCGATTTGTTAGCTTCAACCAGCGCCTCGACGTCCTTGCGACGCGCCTCGACGATGGCCGCCATGTCGACACCTGGCATCTTGAACTGCTCGAGCATCTTCTTCACATCGCCAAACGGATCGGTCTCTGTTGCCATACCATGTCTCCTGGTGATTGAGCCCGGTACAAACCTGCGCCGGCCCTGCATCATTGCATACGCTGGCGCCTGCGGCCGGCCCGGCCAAGGAGCCCGCGCCCATATGCTCTCGAAGCTCGCCGCGAATCGTTTTACTCGCTCCAGCCGCCTCTTCAAGAGCGGGCTTCCCCAGTGCTGTGCTCAAGTGTCAACGTCCCCAGAGCTTTCGGCGAATCTGACCCGCATCGAACGTCCGGCCAGGCCAAATGGCCCCTGGCTCCCGTAAATTTGCGCCGCCAGCGTCGAGGATGATCTACTGGTTGGCGAGGTCTTTGCGCATGACCACAACTCTTAGGCGACTCAACTTCATATTGGTCATTTTGGTCGCGCTTGCACTTCAGGAGGCCATCATTGCCCAAGAGGGCAAGAAATCTGCCGTTCCAGACGCCGCGATCGAACGATGCATCAACACAGCACGGGAGACCTGTTCAAAGGTTACGACCGGGATGATTGACTCCATTGAACAGACCTGCGGGAAACTCTACCTTGGCTGGGCTTGTCGGCTAGGTCGTTCTTACTGGAATGCGCCGCGAGAGAAAGACGCTGAATGGGTCTACGAGACGTGTCAGCTGGAGGCCGTGAGGCAATGCACCGCCTCTCCACCGAATCGACCATGATGCGGCAGGTTGTTCCGACTATTAACCCTCCGCTTGATCGCAGGTCTGTCCGTCCTAGATCAAGCTAAGAGCGGCCCCATTCGCCACCGGATGTGCCAGCAGGAGTTCATAGGCGCGAGTGACTCCCCTCAGCCGCTCACACTCGCGCTCCAGCGATGCAAGCCACGCCCGGGCGTGCTGGGCCTCGTTCAAAGCTTTCATGTGCAGTTCAGCCCTGGCGTCAGCTTGTCAGGACATGCCAATGCGCGATCTCGCCGACGGGCGCGGACTTTCAGGGCGATGTGCGCCGTTGAACATAACCTGCGCACACCATCGAGGAGATGCGAGTTCGGCGACAGCGGCCGATCGCGGGTGGCCATGGACGAGACCAGGACTCGCCCGCGTGTGAACGGCTGCATCCGCCTGTCGCGTACTGACGGTCAGGGCCCATCTCAGTCCGTCGGCATCGACCGCTTCTGTCAGGCAGATCTGCTGCGATGCAGGCGCGCAAGCATTGCGAGCATCGCCGCGCGTACACCAACAGCTGCCCCAGGGAGGCGCCCTGCATTAGCGCACGACGTTCTGTTCCTTGAGCGTGCGTAGGCGGGTTTCGTCCACGCCAAGCAGTTCGCGCAGCACCTCTGCGGTGTGCTGGCCCAGATCCGGTGGCGTGTGACGCACGCCGGCGCGGGCGCCGTCGATCACGTAGGGCGGCGCATGGATGGCCTGCTCACCGGCTTCTGGATCCTCGAAATGGTGCAGCACCCGGGCCTGCACCGTCCGCTCGGACTGCATGGCTTCATAGAGCCCCAGGACCTGGCCGCAAGGAATGCCCGCCTGCTGCAATCTCGCAAGAAGCACCTCACGCGTGTGTTCCCGAATGCAGGCCACAAGAATGGGCAGAAGTTCGTGGCGGTTCTTCGAACGCTCGGTGTTCTTCTCGAATCGCGGATCGCAGGCAAGCTCCGGGCGCCGGATGACCTCGTCGCAGAACTTCCTGAACTGGCCGTTGTTGCCCACCGCGATGACCAGCGGGCCGTCCGCCGCATCGAACACGCCATAGGGGACGATGGACGGGTGCGAGTTGCCGAACTTGGCCGGGTCCTGCTTGTTGATCCACGCGGTCAGGCCGTAGTAGGACGCGATCATCATGCCGCTGTCGTAGAGCGACATCTGGATGTGCCGGCCCTTGCCGGTCCTGCCGCGCTCATGCAGCACCGCCAGGATCGCCTGGGCCGCGTACATGCCGGTGAACATGTCAACAGCCGCAACACCGAACTTCAGCGGCCCCTGCCCCGCTTCGCCGTTCGTGGCCATGAGGCCCGTCTCACCCTGGACCACCAGGTCGTAGCCCGGCCGGCTTCGTTCATCGCCGAGCACCGAGTAGCCGGAAATCGAGCAGTAGATCAACCCCGGGTTGGTGTTGTGTAGCTCTTCATAACCCAGCCCCAGCTTCTGCGCGCCGCCATGCTTGAAGTTCTGGATGACGATGTCCGAGCGCGCCGCCAGCTCCCGCACCACGTCGACGCCCGCCTGCGCCTGCAAGTCGACGCAGATCGATCGCTTGTTGCGGTTGCAGCTGTTGAAGTACGAGGTGTTGTTCCGGCCGATGCGCAGACCCCAGTCACGGGTGTCGTCGCCTCGCTCGGGATGTTCGACCTTGATGACGTCGGCGCCCAGGTCGGCGAGCGCCATGCCGCACAAGGGCCCCGCCATCACCCTGGACAGGTCGAGAACCCGGATTCCTGAAAGCGGCTGGATAGAGCTTGTCATGGGTTTAGTTCGCGGTGTATCCGCCGTCCGCCGGGAGCACCGTGCCCGTGACATAGCAGGCCAGGCTGGATGCCAGGAACACGACCGGCCCGGCGATGTCGTCTGGCTCGGCCACGCGCTTGAGCAGCGTGCGACTCACCATCCGGCCGTAGCGTTCGGCGTCCTGCGCGACATGGGTGGTCATGGGCGTCATGACCAGCCCCGGCGCCACGGCGTTGACGCGCACGCCATGAGGGCCGAAGTCGCGCGCCAGGAACTTCGTGAGCTGGCCGACCGCACCCTTGGATGCGCCATACGCAAGGTGCGCCGCCGTCGCCACCAGGGTGGTGATGGAAGCCACATTCACCACCGCGCCCCGGGTGCGCTTGAGCCCGTCGGCGCAAGCCATGGTCAGGTTCAGCACGCCCTTGACGTTGACGGCCATGACGCGGTCGATGTCCTCGGCCAGGGCATTCGCGTCGTGCTCGGTGGCGCGGCCGCCGATGCCGGCGTTGTTCACGAGCACGCCAACCGGCCCCCAGCATTCCTGCAGGTCCGCGACGACGGCCGCGCACTGCGCGGCGTCGCGCACGTCCAGTGCATAGGCGCGGATGCGATCGGCCGCGCCACCGGTGTCCGCGGCCGCCAACCGCGCCTGGTCGAGGGCGAGGTCCGTCAGGGCCACGCGGCATCCAGCCTGGAGCAGCCGGGCCGCGATGGCCTGGCCGATGCCCTGGCCGGCTCCGCTGACCAGTGCCACGGTGTCCGTGAACAGCGGGCTCATTCAGTGCGCCTGCTTGGGCAGGTTCAGGCGTTGCAGCAGCGGGATCCAGCGCTCGGTCTCGGCCTTCACATACTTGGCGAACGCATCCGGTGTGCCGCCACGCGGCTCCATGCCGATGGCCTGGGCGCGGCGGACGAATTCCGGGTCGGCCAGCACGTCATTGACGGTGCGGTTCAGCCGGTCGATGGCATACTTTGGCGTGGCGGCAGGCGCCGACAGCCCATACCAAAGCAGCGCTTCGATGTCGTAGCCCTGCTCCTTGAAGGTGGGCGCCTCGGGCACCTGCGGCAGGCGCTTGTCGTCCATCACGCCCAGCACGCGCATCTTGCCGGCGCGAATGTGCTGCAGCGGGCCGGTGATGGAGGTGCCCTGGATGTCGATCTGGCTGCCCAGCAGCGCCTGCAGGCCCGGTGTGTCCCCGTTGAACGGGATGTGCGTCGTGCTGATGCCCGCCATGCTCTCGAAGGCCATCGGCGCGAGGTTGGTCAGGATGGATGCCCCCGGCGAGCCCCGGTTGATCTTGCCGGGGTTGGTCTTGGCATAGGCGACCATTTCCTTGATGTTCTTGTAGGGCAGGTCCGTGCGGCCGACCACGATGGTGGGCTGGTAGGCGATCTGCGTCACCGGCGCAAAGCTCTTCACCGGGTCGTACGGCAGCTTGTCGTACATGACGGTGTTGGTGGCCAGGGTGCTGAGCGAGGACATCAGCAGCGTCTGGCCGTCGGGCCGCGACCGCGCGACAAAGTCGGCCGCGACGATGCCGCTGGCACCGGGCTTGTTCTCCACGATGACCTGGGTGCCGCGCTGGGTCAGCTCGGCCGCGAGCAGGCGCGCATACTGGTCGGTGCCGCCGCCGGCGGCAAAGGGGACGACGATCCGTGTGATCTGTTGGGCTTGGGCGGCGCCGGTGGCAGCGGCGAGGCTGAGCAGCAGGCCGCCGAGGTACTTGCGAAAACGCATGGCTGATGTCTCCTTTATGGGCGGGAATCAGTCTATGGCCGGCACCGTGCGCGATCCATGCAGGGCATGAAAAGCTGCCTTGCAAGCTGTGCACCATGCGTGCGCACGGCGTGGCCCATGCTCACGGAACATGAACCCACCCATCATCCACAGGATCGGACAGACCCAGGACCTGCTCGGCGAAAGCCCCTTCTGGGACGTGCAGGCGCAGTCCCTGTGCTGGATCGATGCGCTGGGCGGCGTGCTGCATCGCCTCTGGCCCGCGACCGGCGACGCGCAGCTGCATGAATTGCCGGCACCGCTGGGCGCCGTCGCACCTTGCGCCAGCGGCGCCGTGGTGGTGGCACAAAAGAGCACATTCGCACGCTACAACCTCGCCACCCGCCGTCTCGAGCTGCTGGCCTCCATCGGCATCGACCATCCCGACGTGCGCCTGAACGATGGCAAGTGCGACCCCTGGGGCAATTTCATCGCGGGCACCATGCACATCAACCGCCAGCCGGGCGACCCGATCCTGGGCGGTTTGTACCGGCTTTCGCCGGACCGCTCGGTGCAATGCATCGCCGAGGGCTTCGGGCTCACGAACGGGCCGTGCTTCAGCCTGGATGGCCGCACGCTCTACGTGGCCGACAGCCCGCTGCGCACGATCTGGGCCTACGACTATGCGCCCGAGGGCTCCCTGGGCGAGCGGCGCGTCTTCGTGCAGACCGGATCCTACGACGCCGGGCCGGACGGGGCCACGGTGGATTCGCAAGGATTCGTCTGGACCGTGCTTCCGCGCATCGGTCGCATGGCGCGCTTCGCGCCCGACGGCCAGCTCGAGCGCATGGTGGCGCTGCCGGCCACCTATCCGACCAGCCTGTGCTTCGGCGGCCCCCGGCACGACGTGGCCTACGTGACCTCCCTGTCGCGCAGCACGCACCTCAAGGGCGAGGCGCCTCAGGATGGCGGCCTGTTCGCGATCAGCGGGCTGCCTGCGGCCGGCGTCCCGCCGCACCGCTTCGCAGACCAGCCGCCCTGAACCGACGGATCATTGCCCGTCGCGATCGCGAAGCTCGTCGGCAATGAAGTCGACGAAGGCGCGCACCTTCAAGGGCAGCACGCGGCTCTGGCGGAACACGGCGAAGATGCCGTTGGAAAAGCCGCGCACCGCAAACCGATAGTCGGGCAGCAGCCGCACCAGCGTAGCGCCCTGGATGTCGCTGCGCACCGTGGGCTCTGACAAGAGCGCGACGCCCATGCCACCGAGGGCGGCCAGGCGCAGCAGCTCGCCATTGTTGGCGCTCAGCACGCCCTGGATGGGCAGCTCCTGCTGCTCGCCCTGCTCGTCGATGTACTTCCAGCTCGTCGCCTCGTGCTCGCGCCGGTAGGTGAGGCAGCGCACCTGCGGCAGGTCGTTTGGGTGCTTGATGCGCGAATACACCTTCAGGAAGGCCGGGCTGGCCACCAGCACCTCGTCGCTGGACAGGAGCCGCTTGATGATGAAGCCCGAGTCGTTCGACTCGCCGGTGCGGATGTCGACGTCGAAATCGTGCTCCACCAGGTTGACCGGATGCTCCGACAGCTCGATCTGGACGCTGATGTCCGGGTATTTCCGGGCGAAGCGCGGCAGCAGGGGCGCCACCACCCGCAGGCCGATGTGCGTGCGCGAGTGCACGCGCAGCCGCCCCTCCGGCCGCTGGCGCGAGACGCGGGCGGCCTGCTCCGCCTCGGCCATGGCCTCCAGCACCACTTCGGCCCGCTCCAGGAAGGCCTGGCCCGCCTCGGTCATCTTGAGGTTGCGGCTGGTGCGGTCCACCAGCAGCACGCCCAGTTCTTCCTCCAGCGCGCTGATGCGCCGGGAGATGGTGGCCGGCGACAGGCTCAGGCTGCGCGCCGCGGCCGAGAGGCTGCCCTTGCGCTGGGTGGCGACAAAGATGCGCAGCGAATCGAGGGCCTTCATTTCGAAAGACGCAAAGAAGCTGTGCGCACCTTGGTGAGCCGCAAGGCGCGCTCGTTCCTACGATTGACCCACGTCAACACGGACCAACCAACAGGAGCAAGCGCAATGGATTTCGGAATCTTCATTCTGATGCAGCAGCGAAACAAGCATAAGACCTCCCACCAGATCCTGCGCGATGCCGTCGAACAGACGCGCGTGGCGGACGAACTGGGCTTCGGCGGTGCCTGGTTCGCGGAGCATCACTTCAGCAACTACGGCATGTGCTCGTCGCCGCTGACCATGATCGCGCACTGCGCCGCGGTCACCCGCAAGATCCGGCTGGGAACCGGCATTGTCGTCGCACCGCTGTACACCCCGGCGCGCTTGATCGCCGACGTGGCCATGGTGGACCAGCTGTCCAACGGCCGGCTGAACCTGGGCATCGGCTCGGGCTACCAGCATTTCGAGTTCGAGCGCTTCGGCGTTTCGCTGGAAAGCGCCAAGGGCCGCACCTTCGAGATGCTGGACATGCTGGAGCTGGGCCTCAAGCAGCCCAAGTTCAGCTACGACGGCGAGTACTACCAGCAGCCCATGAGCGCCATCAGCCAGCGCGCCGTGCAGCAGCCCATGCCCCCGATGTGGATCACCAGCGTGGACCCGGCCTTCGTGTCGCGCGCCGTGAAGTCTGGCCACCACGTGTTCGTCTCCGGCGGCGACGGCGGCCTGGAGAAGCTGCATGGCACCCGCGCCCTGATCGACAAGGTGGCTCACGCCGAGGGCAAGGATCCGGCCAGCGTCAAGGTGGGCCTGCTGCGCGCCGCCTACGCCAGCAGCAACAAGGACGAAGTGGAGCGCTACCTCGATTGCGCCCGCTACCAGCGTCGCATCGCGATCAGCCTGAAGCGCCGCACCGCGCAGATCGCCGACGACTACCAGGTCGAGGAAGGCATCGTCGAGGGCGAGCCGACCCTGGACGAGATGCGCGCCCTGCTGCCGGTGGGCAGCATCGACACCGTGATCGAGCGCGTGGTCAAGGAAATCCGCACCCTCAAGCCCGTGCACTACTGCTTCCAGACGCAGATGGGCGACTTCGACCAGCCGACCATGCTGCGCCAGCTGGAGACCTGGGCCAAGGTCATCATCCCGACGGTGCAGCAGGAGATCGCCAACGATCCGCCGCATCGCGCCGAGCCCGCGCGCGAGCTCGTCGCCGCCTGAGCCCCGCAGCGCAAGGAGCCGCCATGTCCGAGCTTGCCGAACGGGTCCTGCCCGCCATCGACCCCGCGCTGTTTCGCCAGCTGCTGGGCTGCTTTCCGACCGGCGTGGCTGTCATCACCACGCGCGCGCCTGATGGATCACCGGCGGGCCTGACCTGCAATTCCTTCAGCTCGGTGTCGCTGGAGCCGCCGCTGGTGCTGTTCAGCCTGCGCAAGGCCAGCAAGCTGCTTCGCACCTTCGAGGCAGCCGAGGGCTTCGCCATCAACATCCTGTCCGAGCGGCAGGATGCGCTGTCGGGCCGCTTCGCCTCCAGCAAGATCGAGGACAAGTTCGAAGGTGTGCCCTGGCGCCCAGGCCCGCTGGGCATGCCGCTCATCGACGATTGCCTCGCCAGCTTCGAGTGCAGCGTGTTCGCCTGCCACGAGGCCGGCGACCACGCCATCTTCATCGGCGAGGTGAAGCACATGCGTGCAGGCGCCGCCGACCAGGCCCTGGTGTTCTACAAGGGCGCCTACATGATGCTGGCCGAGTCGCTGCGCAAGCTGGTGGTGCAGGGCCAGCTGGAAAGCGCCGACATCGACCAGGCCTACCGCACGCTCTACGGCACCTTGCTGCGCCTGGCCTGCGACAACGCCGACGAAACCGAACTGGACGCCGTCGAAGCCGCGGTGGACGCGATCGAGGCCCATCCTGACGATGCGCCGCTGGAGGACCGCATCGAGTCGGCCAGCCGCTTCTTTTCCGCCATCGCCACGGCGGGCCACAACGGCGCCCTCACGCTGATGGCGCAGACCATGACCACCGTGCTGCGCGAGCGCATGACGCACGTGCTGTCGGTGCGCCCGCGCCCCGACCTCTTCCCCCTGCGCCGAAACATCGCGCAGAGCCTGCGCCGGCGCGATGCGAACGGCGCCGCGGCCGCCCTGAACGAGCTGATCACCCAGCTGCGCAAGGGCTGAGGCCCGACACCCAAGGAGACAAGATGTCCATCGACTACGCCGGCTTCCGGCGCGAACTGGAAGAGTTCGCCCGCAAGTCCTGCCCTTCCGAGATCCGCGCCGTCGTGGCGGCGGGCCAGAAGATCACCAAGCGCGAGTACCAGGCCTGGCAGCAGATCCTGAACGCCAAGGGCTGGGGCGCGCCGAGCTGGCCCCAGGAGGCGGGCGGCACCGGCTGGGATATCCGCCAGCGCCTGATCTTCGAAGAGGTCATGGCCCAGAACGACTGCCCGCCGCTCTACCACCATGGCCTGGGCCACATCGGGCCGGTCATCATCCGCTTCGGCACACCCGAGCAGAAGGTGCGCTTCCTGCCGCGCATCCTCGACGGCTCCGACTGGTGGTGCCAGGGCTATTCCGAGCCGGGCTCGGGCTCCGACCTGGCCTCGCTGTCCACCACCGCACGCCGCGAGGGCGACGAGTGGGTGATCAACGGCCAGAAGATCTGGACCTCGCACGCCCACGAGGCCAGCATGATCTACATGCTGGTGCGCACCTCCAAGGAGGCGAAGAAGCAGGAAGGCATCTCGCTGATCCTGGTGCCCATGGACAGCAAGGGCGTCACCGTGCGCCCGATCCGCACCATCGACGGCTGGCACCACCTGAACGAGGTGTTCTTCGACGAGGTGCGCGTGCGCGCCGACAACCTGATCGGCGAGGTCGGCAAGGGCTGGACCTGCGCCAAGTACCTGCTGGAACGCGAGCGCCTGCCGCCGGCCAACGTGGCCCGCCTGGAGCTGGTGCGCCGCCAGGTCACGCGCCTGGTCGACGAGGCCGCCAAGGCCGCCGTCGGCAAGCGCGACTTCAGCGGCCTGCACCACAAGCTGCTCTTGTGCGAGGCCGACGTGAAGGGCGCGCGCGTGATGATGGCCCAAGCCACCGACGACCTGATCCACCAGCGCCCGCTGGGCGTGCAGCCTTCGGCCATCAAGATGACCTGCGCCGACGTGGCCCAGCGCCTGACCACGATCGCGCTCGACGCGGTCGGCCCCGAGGCCGCGCACCGCTTCCTCGCCGACGCGGGCGATGACGTGCCGGCCGCCACCTGGATCCAGAACTACATGTTCACCAGAGCCCGCACCATCGCCGGCGGCACCTCCGAAGTGCAGCGCAACGTGGTCGCCAACGAATTGCTGGGAGCCTGATCGATGTCCAACTCCTTCCCCTCCCTCTTTCCCGGCATGCTGCTCGACGCGGCCAGCCGCTACGCGCAGGACCACGCCACGCAGGAGGTGCATGGCGACCCGGTCCGCGAGTTGGGCTGGTGCGCCACCCTCGTGCCGGAGGACGCCGGCGGCGTGGGCGGCACCCTGGCCGACCTGGCCTCGCTGGCCGAGGGTCTGGCCACGCACGGCATGCACCTGCCCCTCATCGAGACCTGCGCCGTGCCGCCCCTGCTGCTGCAGGCGGCCGCGCCCGAAGTGGCAAGCCGCTGGCTGGAAGCCGTGGCCGACGGCAGCGCGCAGATCACGCCGCTGTGCGCCCTGTCCGCCTTGCCTGACGAGAGCGTCGTGCAAGCCGGGCACCTGGACATCGGCCATGAACTGAGCGGCACCGTGCAAGGCGTCGATGTCTCGCTGCCCGCCACGCACTACCTGGTGCCGGCCGTGCAGGACGGCGAGGTCGCCATCTTCCTGGTCGACGCCGAGCGCATCGGCGCACCCGTCGCGAGCTACCGCACCATGGAAGGCCGGCGCGGCGCCGACTTCACGCTCGCCAAGCTCGCCGTGCCCGAAGGGGCCTGCATCGCCCGCGGCGCCGCGGCGCGCGATGCGCTGGCCACGGCGGCCAACGCCGCCCTGCTGCTCACGGCCGCCGACACCGTCGCCGCGCTGGCCGCACTGATCCAGCAGACGGTCAGCCACCTGAAGGAGCGTCGGCAGTTCGGCGTCGCGCTCTCCACCTTCCAGGTGCTGCGCCACCGCACGGCCGACATGTACGTGAAGTACCTGGGCGCCAAGGGCCTGGTCATCCACTGCTTCCACGAGCACGAGAGCAACGCAGCCGACCTGCGCCGCACGCTGCGCCTGGCCAAGGTGTCGCTGGCCGAGACGGCCCGCGCCTGCGCCGAGGCCGCGATCCAGATGCACGGCGGCATGGGCGTGAGCGAGGAGGTGCTGGCCACCCGCCTGGCGCAGCGCCTGCTCGCCTCCGAGTTCCGCTACGGCGACCGCCTGACGCATGCAGCCCACCTGCTGGCGCCGCAGGCGGCAGACGACCACCCTTCCCTTTCCAACAACCTCACCGGGAGTGCGCGATGAGCGTCAGCCTCGAAGTATCCGACTACATCGCCGTCGTGCGGCTGGACAAGCCGCCCGTCAACGCCCTGGACCGCGATGCGCGGCGCCGCCTGATCGAGGTCTTCGACGAGATCTCGGAGCGCAGCGACATCCGCGTCGCGATCCTCACGGGCACGGGCAAGTACTTCTGCTCGGGCGCGGACCTCAAGGACCGCCCGGACCCCGACAAGGCCGGTGACTTCCTGGGCCACAACCGCCTGACGCGCGAGACCGGCAACGCGATCCGCGAATGCGCCAAGCCCGTGATCGCGGCCATCAACGGCCCGGCGCTCGGCGCTGGCTTTGGCCTGATGGCGGCCTGCGACATCTTCCTGGCCTCCGAGGATGCGACCTTCGCCATGCCCGAGATCAATGTGGGCCTGGCCGGCGGCGTGTCCATGCTGCGCACCATGTTCGGCCGCTCCTTCACGCGCCGCATGTTCTACACCGGCATGCGGGTGCCAGCGGCCGAGTTGTACCGACGTGGCGTGCTGGACGAAGTGGTTCCTGCGGCGCAGTTGCTGCCCCTGGCCATGGAGATCGCGCACGAGATCGCCGGCAAGGCGCCGCTGGCCGTCGCCTACGCCAAGCAGGCCGCCAACATGATGGACCTGATGCCGCAACGCGATGGCTACCGCGTCGAGCAGAACATCACCATGGCGCTGTCCAAGACCGAGGACGCGCAGGAAGCGCGCATGGCCTTCCTGGAAAAGCGCAGCCCGGTCTACAAGGGGCGATGAGATGCAGGCCGTGGAAGTAGGACGCGGACTCGACGCGCTGTTCAGCCCGCGCTCGATCGCCATCGTCGGCGCGTCCGACGATGTCACGAAGATCGGCGGGCGCCCGCTTCAGTTCCTGCTGAAGTACGGGTATTCCGGCAAGATCTACCCGATCAACCGCAAGGCGGGCCTGGTGCAGTCGGTGCCGGCCCATGCCAGCGTGGCGGAGTTGCCCGAGGCGCCCGAACTGGCCGTGGTGGCGCTGCCGCCCGAGGCCGTGCTCGATGCGGTGAAGGAATGCGCCACCCGTGGCGTCCGTGCGGCAGTGATCCTGTCGGCCGGCTTTTCCGAGCTGGGCGAGGCAGGCAGCAGGCTGCAGGCCGAGATCGGCCAGGTGGCGCGGCAGACCGGCATGCGCATCGTCGGCCCCAACTGCCTCGGCGCGATCGGCGTGCCCGACAAGAGCATCGCGACCTTCTCCGTCGCCCTGGAATCCTCGTTCCCGGCCCCCGGCCCGGTGGGCATCGTCTCGCAAAGCGGCAACCTGGGCAGCTACACGCTGCGCCTGGCGTCGGAGCGCGGCCTGGGCATCAGCCGGATGCTGACGACCGGCAACGAGTGCGACGTCGACATCGCCGATGCCATCGCCTCCCTGGCGGCGGACCCGGGCACGTCGGTGATCCTGTGCTGCATGGAGACCTGCCGCGACGGCGCCAAGCTGCAGCAGGCCATGGCCATGGCGCGCGACGCCGGCAAGCCGCTGGTGGTGCTGAAGGTGGGCGTCTCGGAAGCCGGCTGCGAAGCCGCGGCCTCGCACACCGGGGCCCTCGCCTGTTCCGACGCGGTGTTCGACGTCGTGCTGCGCAATGGCGGCGCCATCCGCGTGCCCAGCATCGAGCATCTGCTGGAGGTGGGCCACGCCCTCGCGGTCGTCGGCCCCGGGCGCGTGCCCAAGGGCAACAAGGTGGCGGTGCTGACCGCTTCCGGCGGCTTCGGTGTGCTGCTCGCGGACGCGGCGAGCGCGCAGGGCCTGGCCCTGCCCAAGCTGGCGGCCGCGACGCAGGAGCGCATCCTCTCGGTGGTGCCTTTCGCATCGCCTTCCAATCCCGTGGACATGACGGCGCAGGTGTCCAGCCGGCCAGAAGTGCTGGCCAAGGTGCTGGCCGCGGTGGCAGATGACAGCACCTGCGACGCGCTGATCCTGCAGTCGGCCAATGCCTTTCCCCTGCCGCGCCTGCGGGAGGTGTTCCTGTCGGCCCTGGCACAGGTGCGCAAGGACCACCCCTCGCGCCTGATCCTGCTGTGCGCCCGCGCGCCGCAGGAGGTGCGCGCCCAGCTGAACGCGATGGGCTTTCCGACGGTAGAAGGCATCGACGCGGCCTGCGCGACGCTCGCGGCGCTGGTGCGCTTCGGCGCCCGTGACGGCGCCGCGCGAGTCGCGCCCGCTGTCGAACGCGAAGCGCTTTCGAAAGAAGCGTTTGCCACGGAAGCCAGCGCCAAATCGGCGCTGGCGCGCGCCGGCCTGCCGGTGCTCAAGGAAATCGTCGTCGCCAGCCGCGAGGAGGCGCTGGCCGCTGCGCGCGGCATCGGCTTCCCGCTGGTGCTCAAGATCGTCTCGCCCGACATCGCGCACAAGACCGAGGTCGGCGGCGTGGTGGTGGGTGTGCGCTCGGAGGGCCAGCTCGTCGACGAGTACGAGAGCCTGCTGGCGCGCGTGGCCCAGAAGGCACCCTTGGCCCGCATCACTGGCGTGCTGGTGGCGCAGATGGTGCAAGGCGGGACCGAGCTGATCCTGGGCACCAAGAAGGACCCGGTCTTCGGCGCGATGGTGATGGTGGGCCTGGGCGGCATCTTCGCCGAGATCATGAAGGACGTGGCCCTGCAGCCGGCGCCGGTGGACGAGGCGCAGGCGCTCGCCATGCTGCGCTCGCTCAAGGCCTTCCCGCTTCTCGATGGCGCACGCGGTCGCCCCAAGGCCGACGTGCAGGCGGCCGCGCAAGCGGTTGCCGCACTGTCGTGCTTCGCCGCCCGGCACGCTGACAGCGTCGCCGAGATCGACATCAACCCGCTGGTGGTGCTGGAGGCAGGCCGCGGTGCCTTCGCGCTCGATGCACTGCTCGTTCCCGAACAGAAAGGCAAACCATGAATGCATCACTCGAGGGCCGCGCGGCCTTCATCAGCGGCGCGGGCCATGGCATCGGCCGCGCCAGCGCATTGGCGATGGCACGGCTGGGCGCCACCATCGGCGTCAACGACCTGAAGCAGGAGTTCGTCGACGAGACCGTTGCCGAGATCCGCGCCCTGGGCGGTCAGGCGATCCCCTTGGCGCAGGACGTCTCCACCCGCGAAGGCATGCGCGAGGCCGTGCTGCGCTTTTCCGCCGACGCGCGCGGGCTCGACATCATGGTCAACAATGCCGCCTGGGTGCGCTACCAGCCGCTGGCGGAGATCACGCCGGAAGTGATGGACCGCATGGTGGAGATCGGCTTCAAGTCGGTGATCTGGGGCATCCAGGCCGCGGCCGAAGTCATGACCCCCGAACGCGGCGGCGCCATCATCAACGTGGCCTCCATCGCCGGCTTCAAGTCGCCGATGCGCTCGGTGGTCTACAGCGGCATCAAGGCGGGCGTGCTGGGCATCACCCGTGGGGCCGCCGCCGACCTCGGCACGCGCAACATCCGCGTGAACGCGGTGGCGCCGGGCGCGGTACCCACCGAAGGCACGGCCAAGCATCGCAACGCGGATCTCGATGCCAAGCGCATTGCCCGCACGCCGCTCGGCCGCCTGGGCACGGTGGAGGACATCGCCGACGCGATCTGCTTCCTGGCCGGCGATGGCGCCCGCTTCCTCACTGCGGAGGTGCTGCGCCTGGACGGTGGTGCCTCGGAGACCTCGCTGTGAGCACCGCCGCACCGGCGCCCAAACGGCTGCAGAACGTGTTCGTCGTGGCGCAAAAGCCCGGCGAGCTGCATGCCTTCTACGCGCAAGCACTCGGCCTGCCGCTGAAGTTCCGCGACCAGGACCGCTGGATCCAGTACGGCGTGGGCAATACCAACGTGGCGCTGGCATCGCTGCAAGAGGCCGCGCCCGCCAGCGCCGGGCTGGTGATGGTGTTCGAGGTGGAGGACTTCGAAGGTGCGCAGGAGCGTGTCAGCGCCGCAGGCGGCCAGGTGCTGGGCGTGCGCGACATGGGCGCGCACGGCGCCGTGCTGTCGCTGCGCGACCCGGAAGGCAACCTGGTGCAGCTCTTCAAGCGCGCATCGTGACTGCATCCACCTTGCAGGCCTTGCTGGATCGGGAGGCGATCCGCGATTGCCTCTACCGCTACTGCCGTGGCATCGACCGCGCCGACGAGGATGCGCTGCGCTCCGCCTACTGGGAAGACGCCGGCGACTGCCACGGCGCCTGGAACGGGAGCGCCGCAGGCTTCGTCGAGCAGGCCCTGCGCAAGCTGCGCGAAGGCGGCCGGCGCGTGCACCAGGTGAGCAACATCGCCATCGAGCTGTTCGGCGACTCGGCGGCCGTGGAAAGCGCCTTCCTGGCGCTGCAGGCCAGCGCCGCTGCGCCGCAGCGTGAGACCTTCCTGTGCGGTCGCTACGTGGACCGCTTCCAGCGCCGCCGCGGCGAATGGCGCATTGCGCAGCGCACGGTGGTGTACGACTGGATCGAGGAACGGGAACGCCCCGAACTCGCGCAGCAGGACGACGCCCTGTTCGGCGCACGCCAGCCCAATGGCCGCGCCGCGCCGGCCGACCCCATCTATCGCCTGCTGGGCGAGTTGTCCGAAGGCAGGGGGAAGCGGCCGTGACGCGCAATGGCACGGTGCTCCTGACCGGCGCGGGCGCCGGCATCGGCCGCGCCGCGGCGCTGAGCCTGGCGCATGCGGGCTGGCGTTGCGTGCTCGTCGACGCCGACGCAGCGGCCTTGCAGCGCCTGCAGGAAGACTGGCCGAAGCTCGGCCCCGCACCCTTGTGCCTGACCGCCGACCTGACCGACCCGGCGCAGATCGACGCCCTGGCGCGCAAGGTCCCGCCGCTGGATGCGCTGATCAACAACGCGGGCTTGTCGGCGGGTGGCGTCGATGCGCTCTCCGGCGGAGAGGACGGCACGGCCGCGCGCCTTCTCGCCCTCAACCTGGCGGCGCCCGCCCGGCTCGTGCAGGCCTGCGCGGAGCAGCTGCGGCCGGGCGCGCGCATCGTCAACCTGGCCTCGGGTGCCGGCCTGCGTGCCATTCCCTGGCGCGGGCTCTACAGCCCTAGCAAGGCCGGGCTGATCGCCCAGACACTGGCGCTCGCGCGCGCACGGCCCGAGTGGACCGTGACCGCGCTGTCGCCGGGCTTCGTGCGCACGGAACTTGTGCAGCGCCTGATCGACAGCGGCCGGCTGGACCCGGTCAAGGCTGTCGCCAAGATTCCCCTGGGACGCATGGCCGAGCCCGCGGACATGGCCGAGGCGCTGTGCTTTCTCGCCAGCCCCGGGGCGCGCGTGCTCACGGGCCAGTTGCTGGTGCTCGACGGCGGGTCCTCGGTCTATGGCGGCAGCGAGGCCTTGGCGCCAGCCAGGCAGCCAACTCTCCCCTGGCCCTCGCCGCTGGCATTGCAATGCGTGGACGTGCAGGCGCCCGCCTGGCGCGACGCGCTGGACAGCTGGGCGACGGCCCGCCACGGCCAGCCCGAGGACTGCCCTGCCTACACGGCAGTGCTGGACGGCGCCGCCTTGGATGCCGGCCCCGGCACGATGCTCGAGACGGTGCTGCGTTCGGCGCGCCGCTTCCGGGCCCGCCACGACGCCCACGCCAGCCTGACGCTGCTGCTGGCACCGACCACCGCGGACATCCCCTGGGCGCAGGCCGGCGATGCGGCTGCAGCCCGCATGCTGATCGCCACGCTCGCGGCCGAATGGGGCACGTACGGGCTGCGCATCAACGCCGTGGAGGCCGCGCCGGGCAAGGCGCCCGGCGACTACCTCGCGCTGCTGGAGTACCTGACGGGCGCACGCGCCCAGTTCCTCACCGGGCAGTTGCTGCGACCCGGCGCACGACCCTAGACCGACAATGGAGACGCAACCATGATCAACACCCCCATCCAGCGCCGTCGTGCCCTGCTGGCCGGCGCGGCCGCCTTGCTGGCATTGCCGGTCCGCGCGCAGGCCAACAACTGGCCCACGCGACCGATCCGTCTGGTCGTACCCGGCCCTGCAGGAGCCGGCTCGGACATCTTCGCGCGCCTGCTCGCCGACCCGTTGCAGGTCGCGCTCGGGCAAGCGGTGGTGATTGACAACAAGCCGGGCGCCAACGGCCTGATCGGCAACGACACCGTGGCCAAGGCCGCGGGCGATGGGTACACCATCCTGCTGTCGCCCTCCTCGGCCATCGCGATCAACCCGATCATCCAGCCCAAGATGCCCTACGACACGGCCAAGGACCTGGTGCCGGTGGCGCAGGTGGGTGCGGCGGGCATCCTGCTGGTGGCCCATCCTTCCACCGGCTTCAAGTCGATGGCGGACATGGTGCGCTTCGCCAAGAACAATCCCGACAAGCTGAGCTACGGATCGTGGGGCAGCGGCTCGACCGGCCACCTGGCGATGGAGGGCATCAAGGCCCACTATGGCCTGGTGATGCCGCACGTTCCGTTCAAGGGCGTCGCGCAACTGGTGACCGACCTGCTGGCCAACAACATCAGCGTGGGCTTCGTGGACATCGCGTCGCCCGTGCCGCATATCCGCTCGGGCAAGCTCAATGCACTCGGTGCCACCGGTTCTTCGCGCGGCCCGGCGCTGCCCGAAGTCCCAACCCTGACCGAGCAGGGCTACCGCTTTGACGCGGACGGCTGGTATGGGGTCTTCGCTCCCGCGGGCACACCAACCGCGCTCGTGAACCGGTTGAACCAGGAGATCAACCGCATCCTTGCCTCCGACGAGGTGATCAAGAAGTTTTCGGCACAGAACATGGCGCGCCCGCCGATCAAGAGCGCGGACCAGTTCGCGACCACGGTGCGCCAGGACATCCAGACCTGGCAGGGCCTGGCCAAGGTTGCCAAGCTGGGGGTTGATTGAGAGCAGGAACCCAAACAGGTCCGTGAAACGCTATGGTCGGCCACGCGATCGGCCAGCGGCGGCATGCGCGCGGCCGAGGGCGCATTGAATGGCATGAAAGCCCCTTCCGGCCGGCGCGACGTGGGCGCCCCTGGCGTCAGCTTGTCATGGCGCGGCGCGGCCTGGCTGGGTGGCGCGCCAGTAGTCATAACTGACCGTTGCCAGCCTGCGTCGCCGGGCATCATGAATTCAAGAGCACCTATAATGTACGGTCCGTACAGACTTGGAGTACTCGATGACCGTTCACACCGTTGGGCTCGAGGTAGGTCGCAACACCTTGCCGGAATTGGCGTCCCGCGCGCATGGGGGCGAACCGAGCTTGCTGACGCGGCACGGGAAGCCTTACGCCGCCATCGTTTCACCCGACGTTCTGAACAAGGCAAAGCCGCGTGTACGCTTCCTGGCGCTGCGCGGCACCGGCAAGGGGCTTTGGGGCCGTTCGCCAGCAACAGCGGTCGCGGCGATTCGAGACGAGTGGCGCTGATGGCGACACGTTCAGGCCGACAGCGCCGACCTGCAGCAGGTGTATCGCGCGGGCTTTGGGGCGGCATCGGCCACGGTGACCTGGTCGTTGTCGATTCCGCGCCCCTCATCTACCTGCTCGACGATCATCCTGAGTTCGCACCGCGCTTCGAAGGGCTGTTCGAAGCGTACGAGCAAGGGCAAGTGCAGATTGCCATATCCACGATTGCAATCGCCGAGGTTTTGGCAGGCCCGTTCAAGCATGGAAAAGACGTGCTCGCCAAGCGCTACGAGACGGCCCTCGGTGGCTTCGAGGTCGTGCCCGTCTCGCAGGAGATCGCTGTGACTTCAGCCCGGCTGCGCGCCGCCACGGGGCTACGGTTGCCCGACGCGCTTCAGGCGGCCACCGCTTTACAGATCGGTGCCGTCGCACTGGTGACCCACGATCGCGACTTCTCTCGTCTGGAAGGCCTGCGCGTGCTGACGGGGGCCGCGGAGTGAGTTCGCTTGCGCCGCGCCGGCTCCGACCGGGGTGTTTGCGGCGTGCCCGGCTAGCGCGTTGCTCGGCAAGCCCTGCGCGACGGCCTGAGTCTCAATGTCGGATTTGCAGCGCGCGGCCAACGAAGGACTCGACAGTCGGTCTGTGGGCGACGCCCGCGCGGTGCGCAAATTCGGCCGACCCGGCTGGTAAGTGTCCCGAGCAGGAGTTCGCAGATTTGAAGAAAAGGCGACCCCTAACGGCGCGGTTTGCGCTGCTACCCGCCTGGTTCCAAGCCCGGGGCCTGATCCACCTCAGTGGCGTTGTGAGTCTTGTGCTGCGCAGTCGGGCCGAGGGGGTCTGAAACCACCAGCAGGCGCCAAAGTTTTCGCGGGTCGAACAGGCGCGTTCGTTTCCCCAGACGCGGCATTTGACTCGGCCTGCCCCCGTTGATACTGTGGCGTGCGATGTCGCATGTAACCCTGAAAGGGCAAGCATGAACAGGCGTGACATCTGCATGGCGCTGTTTGCACTGGCGGCTCTGCCGCGCGGGACGCAGGCACAGCAACCGGGCAGGATCTACCGGATCGGCTGGCTCGACGTTGAACCACCAGGGCCGTCTAGGCCCACAGACCCTGTGTGGGTGCAGACCTTGGCCAAGCTCGGCTGGGTCGTCGACAAGA
Organism: Variovorax sp.; assembly: GCA_035476655.1. Taxonomy (GTDB): domain Bacteria; phylum Pseudomonadota; class Gammaproteobacteria; order Burkholderiales; family Burkholderiaceae_C; genus Variovorax. The sequence goes on along the minus strand of DATILH010000125.1, from coordinate 1,099 downwards.
ACCTGGTTGTCATATACAGGTACACCGATCGAATGGAGCACCTGCCTGAACTTGCGCAGGAGCTTGTCAGCCTGAACGTGGATGTCATCGTGGCCTTTGCCGCGGCCCAGACGGAGGCTGCGAAGCAGGCCACGAAGACCATCCCGATCGTGTTCTTTGTTCATGGAGACCCGGTGGGGCGGGGTCACATCGCGAGCCTGGCAAGACCAGGCGGGAACATCACTGGCGCATGCCAGATGCTGCCGGAGCTGTGCGCAAAGCGCGTGCAATTGCTCAGAGAATTGCTGCCAGGCGCCTCGCGCCTTGCTGTGCTTTGGAACGTCACAAACCCCTCGAAGGCGACCGATTGGAGGGCGACTCAGGACGCTGCCCGTGCCCTCGCGTTCAACCTCGAACCGTGCCAGTTCACGGGCCCGGATGACTTGCAGCTTGCTCTGGAAGTCGCTCGAAAGGTCAAGGCAGATGCATTCATGCCGCTGGAAGACTCGCTCACCTTCCGTTTCCGACGCACGATCGTTGACTTCGCCTCAAGCGCGCGATTGCCGGCGATCTATGCGGGTGGATACGCGGAGCTCGGCGGACTGATGTCCTACTACGTCAACCCCGACGAGTTCTTTCGACTGAACGCCTTCTACCTCGACAAGATTCTCAAGGGTGCGAAGCCTGCCGACCTTCCCGCCGCCCAAGCGACGAGACTTGCGTTGTCAGTGAACCTGCACACTGCGAAGGCGCTCAACTTGACGATTCCGCAGACCATCCTGAAGCGCGCCGACGTTGTCATTCGCTGATGTCTTGGAACGTCAGTCGGTCCGCGCGGCTGAAACCTTGGGGCAGTCAGCGGAGCGCGCCCGAGCCTGCTGGCCAAGACTCACATGAGTTCGATCGAAGGTCGCCCATTCGTCGGGCCGATCGCCTTCGAAACGCGCCATCGGATGGAGGCAACGACTTCTGGAGTTCTGCTAGTCCGAACTTTGGCCGACTGATTAGGCCGTAGCCCAGCATTGGCGCGGGTTGCGGCCTTTTTGTTGTTCGGGTTTGTACCCATGTAAATACACTGATTCGTCTTGAATTACCTATGAGCATCGACTATTGATGAAGT
>DATILH010000124.1:0-2839 GCA_035476655.1 Variovorax sp. | reverse complement strand
TGAGGCCACCGCGGCCATCCTGGGCGGCAACGTCACGGTCGGCGGCAGCGGCTACAGCGAGTTTGCCGAGTACATCAAGACCGGCAAGATGAAGGCCATCGGCGTCACCTCGGGCACGCGCCTGAAGGGCATCAACGTGCCTACGCTCAAGGAGCAGGGCGTCAACGTCGAGATCGGCAACTGGCGCGGCGTCTACGGCGCGCCCGGCATCACCGACGCGCAGCGCAAGGCGCTCACCGACATCGTGCTGGCCGCGCTCAAGACCAAGTCGTGGTCCGAGTCGATGGAGAAAAACGACTGGACGCCCGCGGTGCTCAGCGGCCCCGCGTTCGACAAGTTCGTCGACGACGAATTCGCGAGCCTGCGCGCGACCATGGTCAAGTCCGGAATGATCTGACCCGCGGCGAGTTCGCCTGCTTGTCGCCCGGCCCCGCCGGGCTTTTTTCCGTCTTCGCCAAGAGAGATGCCATGACACAAGAAACTCCGCGCAATTTGCCGCAGGCCGCGGTCGGCGCCGGCGTGCTGCTGGTCGGCCTGCTGCTGGCCTTCGGCGCCATCAACATTCCCTCGGCCGCGGGTTACGGTGGCGTCGGGCCCAACTTCCTGCCCTGGGTGGTGGCGGGCGTGCTGGCGCTGTGCGGCTTGATGATGGTGCGCGAGGCGTTCACCGGCGGCTTTCGCGACCTGGGCGAGCCTTCGGGCGGCGCTCAGCCATGGTGGCCGGGGATGGTGTGGGTGTCCGCGGGCATGCTGGCCAACGCGGCGCTGATCACGACCATCGGCTTCATCCTCAGCTGCGGCCTGTGCTACCTGCTGGCGGTGCAGGGCCTGCGACGAGCCTCCGGGCAGCCGGCGGGCCATCCCCGCACGCTGGCCATCGACGCTTTCTCGGGCGTCGCCATCGCGGCGCCTGTGTACTGGGCGTTCACCCAATTCCTGGCGATCAACCTCCCAGGCCTCACGAACACCGGGTGGATTTGACATGGAAATTCTGAACGCGCTCCTGCAGGGTTTCGCCACCGCGATCACCCCCGCCAACCTGCTCTGGGCCTTCATCGGCTGCGTGCTCGGCACGGCTGTCGGCGTGTTGCCCGGCATCGGCCCGGCTGTGGCGGTGGCCATGCTGTTGCCCATCACCGCCAAGGTCGAGATCACGGGCTCGATGATCTTCTTTGCCGGCATCTACTACGGCGCGATGTACGGCGGCTCGACCACGTCCATCCTGCTCAACACCCCAGGCGAGACAGCCAGCATGGTGACCGCGATGGAAGGCAACAAGATGGCCAAGAGCGGGCGCGCCGGCGCGGCGCTTGCCACCTCGGCCATCGGATCGTTCGTGGCCGGCACCATTGCCACCGTCATCGTGACGCTGTTCGCCCCCTACGTGGCCGACTTCGCCGTGCGCCTGGGCCCGCCCGAGTATTTCCTGCTGATGGTGCTGGCGTTCACCACCGTGAGCGCGGTGCTGGGCCAGAGCACGCTGCGCGGCATGACCGGGCTGTTCATCGGCCTGGCCGTCGGCATGATCGGGCTGGACCAGATCTCGGGCCAAGCGCGCTACACCTACGGCGTGCCCGAGCTGCTCGACGGCATCGAGATCGTGCTGGTGGCCGTGGGCCTGTTCGCGGTGGCCGAAGTGCTGTATTTCGTGCTGTTCGAAGGCCGTGAGGTCGAGACGCAGAACAAGATGAGCCGGGTCTACATGAGCGGGCGCGACTGGAAGCGTTCGATTCCCGCGTGGCTGCGCGGCACGGCCATCGGCACGCCCTTCGGCTGCATTCCGGCCGGCGGCACCGAGATCCCGACCTTCCTGAGCTATGCGGTCGAGAAGAAGCTCGCCAAGGGCGAGAACCTGGCCGAGTTCGGCCGCAGTGGCGCCATCGAAGGCGTGGCCGGCCCGGAGGCGGCGAACAACGCCACGGTGACGGCGGCGCTGATCCCGCTGCTGACCCTGGGCATTCCCACCAGCAACACCACCGCCGTCCTGCTGGGCGCTTTCCAGAACTACGGCATCCAGCCCGGGCCGCAGCTGTTCACCACATCGGCGGCGCTGGTGTGGGCGCTGATCGCGTCGCTCTACATCGGCAACCTGATGCTGCTGATCCTGAACCTGCCGCTGGTCAAGCTCTGGGTGCAGCTGCTCAAGATTCCCAAGCCCCAGCTGTACGCCGGCATCCTGATCTTCTCGACTGTCGGAGCCTACGGCATGCGCCAGAGCGCCTTCGACCTCGTGCTCCTGTGGGGCATCGGCCTGATCGGCGTGGTGATGCGCCGCTTTGACATCCCGACGGCGCCCGTCGTGGTCGGCATGATCCTCGGCCCGCTGGCCGAAGCCCAGCTGCGCAACGCGGTGTCCATTGGCGAAGGCAGCGCCATGGTGTTCCTGCAGCGCCCGATGTCGCTGACACTGATCATCATCATCGTGTCCGTGCTGGCCTTGCCCAGGCTGGCTCGGCTGCTGTCGCGCCGGCGCGCGGCGCCGGCCATGTGAGGTTTGGCCTCCCGCCGAACCGCTGTGTCAACTTCGACGGACACGCCCTCACGAGTTCGCTGACCCGCTGCTAAGCGCCTTGCCCACGCGCCGCCTCGACCGCGGGCGACAGCATGCATCTCACGCGAGCGACCGCCACATTGCGGTCGCTCGCGACATGCATGGGGAGATCTTCATGAAGCGCTTCACCCGCAAACTGGGCTTGACGGTGCTGACCGTCGCTTTGGTCGGCGCCTTCGGCATGAGCTACGCGCCCGATACCTTCGCCAAGGGTGGCGGAGGTGGAGGAGGAGGCGGCGGTGGCGGCGGCGGCGCAGGCGGAGGCGGAGGCGGAGGAGGAAGCGGCGG
>DATILH010000123.1:0-9350 GCA_035476655.1 Variovorax sp. | reverse complement strand
GGGTCCACCTCGCTCAAAAGCGCGCGCTGCACGCGGATGCTCAATTCATTGCAGTCGCGCGCCAGTTCGGCGCCGGCGGGCGTCAGGCTGACCATCACCGAGCGATTGTCCTGCCGCGAGCGCCGGCGCCGGATCAGCTTGCGCTTGTGCAGGGCCAGCAACTGGGTGGAGATCGTGGACTGCGGCAGCACCATGAGGTCCACCAGTTCGCCCGTGCGCATCTCGCCGTGCTCCAGCAGCAGCACCAGCACCCGCGCCGAGAAGTGGTTCAAGCCGTGCTCGCGGAAGTGCCGGTTGCCGACCGCGGCGATGCGCGCGCTGAGCTCGTGCACCAGAAAGGACAGGCGGTCGGCCAGCTGGGGGGACTCCAGGGGCGTGCCGCCGCCGATCTCCGTCTGATGGGCCACCGCCCCGCTCGCTGCGGTCGCTCTAGCAGCCTTGGGCACCCTGCCCGCCCCGCGCGCCTTTACTACCATGGTGCTTCCTGTCATATCCTGTACGGCCAGTATAGGCTCAGAAACTCGACAGCCCGAGCGGCCCTTGGTCCCCAGCGCGCTGCTGTAGATCTGCACAGCGCGTCGCGCCATGTTCAGGCTCCAGGCTTGGTGAATTCCGCGAGTACTTTGTGGAAATGCTGCAGCGCCGGCTCGTTGCGCCCGAACACCACTGTCTTGTTGCCGCCGGACCGAAAGCCTTCCTGCACACCGAAATTGATGACGTAGTCCTCGTCGCGCACCGCGCGCAGCACCAGGTCACTGAAGGTAGCGGTCACCTGCTTCTGTTCGTCGGTTTCCGGCTTGCGCGCGGCGAGCACGGTCTGCCGGGTGATGGTGGTCTCCGGGGTCGGGCCGGGGAACACCTGGCTCACCAGGCAGTGGTCACCGGTCACGCCGGAAATGGCGAGGTTGGGGAAACCCAGGTGGATGCGGCGGATGTGCGCGTCGGGTTGCCACTCGGCTTCCGGCGTCTTGGCCAGTTCCTCCAGGGTGCGGCGGCCAAAGACGATGCGCTGGTGTGGCCCCCAGGTGTCATGCAACGTTAGGTTGCCGATGGTGTACTTGCCCACCGTGTTCGGGTGAACGAGGTTGTGGTGGTAGCCCTCCAGGTAGCCGTCCCACGTGACCTTCCAGCCGGGGCCGGGCAGTTCCCGCTGGTCGTAGAGATGCCACTCGCCCAGCTTCAGCGTGTCGAGCTGCGTGCCGAACTCGCCCAGCCACTGGTCGATGTCGAAGGTCTCGCCCGGCGTCAGGCCGACCCAGACGAGGCCATGGCGCTCCGCGCAGAACAGCTCCGTCAGCGAATGAGTCTGTGGTCCGACCTCGCCGAACGTGGCTGCTCCGTAAACGCCCTTCAGCTCACCCTTCAGGTCGTACTGCCAGGCGTGGTAGGGGCAGACGAAGCGCTGCGCAGTGCCGCTGCCGGTGGCCACCAGCTTGGCGCCGCGGTGCCGGCAGACGTTGATGAAGGCACGCACCACACCGTCGTCGGCACGTACCAGCAGCACCGGCACGTCCAGCACGGTCATGGCCCGCCAGCTGCGCGGCGCCGGCAGTTCGATGCTGAGTGCCAGCGCCAGCGGCAGGTGGCGGAACACCCGATCCACCTCGCGCCGGTAGCGCTCGGGATCGGTATAGGCGGTGATGGGCAGTTCCATCGTGCCCTCGGCCTGATCGGTCGTGCGGTTGCGCAGGTGGGCCAGCGCCCGCTTGGCCAGCGCCATCCCTTGGTCGTTCGGCTGCATGCTCATTTCCCCTTGTGCTCCCGGTCGAAGGCCTGCCAGGCCGGCAGCGTCTCGGGATAGTCGGCCGGCAGCTTTTCGCCGGCCATCACCAGCCGGTTGGGGCTGGCGAACACCTGGGCGTAGTCGCTCACCGGCACGTAGTACAGGAAGTTGATCACCCGCTTGCTGAAGCGCCAGCGGCCGTCGACCCGCCGGTACTCGTCGTCATAACGCATGGCGGCCAGGCTACCGACGTCGTTCGGGCAGGTCTCGGCATGGCTCAGGACCCGGCCGGTGGCGCGTTCCGGGTCGCTCGCGTCGACGTTCACGAACAGGTCATGGGTCCAGTGGTAGCCGGGGCCGCGCACCTGGAACATGCGGATGAACATCGCCTCGATTTCGGCGCGGCCGCTGGCCTGCATCACCTCGCTGGGCGAGTCGAAGCGGGCGTCGTCGGTGAACAGGGCAAGCAGCCGCGGCATGTCGTGTTCGTCGCAGGCGACGGCATAGGCACTCGCGAGTTCCGCGATCTCGGCGCGCGCCTCGAGTTTCTCGACGCGGCGCATCAGGTCGGTAAGGTCAGTCATGGGGAAGTCCTGGCGGGTAGCGGGGAGGAGGAATCGCTGGCCGGCGCGGGCGCGGCTTCGGCCGGCGGGGTGGAAGCTGGCGCGGAGCGGCCGCGCTGCAACCGTTGCACCAGCGGCTGCACCAGGGTGCCGACCACGCCCTTGCGCAGGAACAGCACGCAGGCCACGAAGATGGCCCCCTGGATCACTGTGACCCAGGCGCCGTACTTCGCGAGGTAGGTCAGCATCGTCATCAGCACTGCGGCGCCGATGACCGGGCCCATCACGGTACCGATGCCGCCGATCAGCACCATCAGCAGCACGTCACCGGAGGTGGAGAAGAACACGTCCGTCAGCGACGCCAGCTGGAACACGATCGCCTTGGTGCTGCCGGCCAGGCCCGACAGGCCAGCCGACAGGATAAAGGCCAGCAGCTTGATGCGGCTGGTGTTGTAGCCGAGCGAGAGCGCGCGCGGCTCGTTCTCACGGATCGCCTTCAGCGCCTGCCCGAACGGCGAGCGGATGGTGCGGTGAATGATGGCGAAGCCGGCCAGGAAGATCGCCAGCGTGACGAAGTACATCGCCATCGGGTTGTTCAGGTCGATCAGGCCGAACAGCATGCCGCGCGGGCCGGTCTGGATGCCGTCTTCCCCCATGGTCCAGCCAGCCTGGATTGCGTAGAAATAGACGATCTGCGCCAGGGCCAACGTGATCATGGCGAAGTACAGGCCGGTGCGGCGGATCGCCAGCCACCCGATCACCACCCCCAGCAAGGCCGCGACCCCCGTGCCGGCCAGCAAGGCCAGTTCGGGCGGCGCTCCCCAGGCCTTGGCAGCGTGCGCCGCCACGTAGGCGCCGCCGCCGAAGAAGGCAGCGTGACCGAATGCCAACAGGCCGACATAGCCAAATAGCAGGTTGTAGGCGCAGGCGAACAGCGCGAAGCACAGGATCTTGGCCACGAAGATCGGGTACAGCAGGAAGGGCGCGACCAGGCCCACGGCGGCCAGCACCACGAAGGCGCGCAGCTCGCTGCCCCGCACGGCCGCGGCGTGGCCATGCGTTTCGTCGGTGCCGGAGACCGCGTGGCCCACGCTCTTGCCGAACAGGCCCTGCTGCTTGACCAGCAGCACGACCGCCATGAAGACGAACACCACCATGCTGGAGCCGGCCGGGTAGAACACCTTGGTCACGCCTTCCAGCAGGCCCAGCATGAAGCCGCTGAAGATCGCGCCAAAGATCGAGCCCATGCCGCCGATCACCACCACCGCGAACACGGTCACGATCAGGTTCTGCCCCATCAGTGGGCTGACCTGGTAGATCGGCGCGGCCATGACGCCGGCCAGGCCGGCCAGCGCCACGCCGAGCGCGTAGGTGAGTGTCAGCATGCGGGAGACGCGGATACCGAAGGCGCGCACCAGCACGGGGTTCTCGGTGGCCGCGCGCAGGTAGGCCCCCAGCTTGGTGCGCTCGATCGCCAGCCAGGTGCCGAAGCAGATGAGGATGGAGGCGATGATCACCCAGCCGCGGTAGTTGGGCAGGAACAGAAAGCCGAGATTGGTCACGCCCTGCAGCTGGTCCGGAATGCCGTACGGCAAGCCGGCCGCGCCGTATTTCAGCTGCACCAGGCCTTCGATGACCATCGCAAGGCCGATCGTGAGCAGGAAGCCGTAGGCGTGGTCAATCTTGTAGACGTGCCGGATGAACAGCTTCTCGGTGACGATGCCGACCAATGCCATCGCCATCGGCACGAGCACGAGCGACCACCAATAGCTGATGGCCGGCAGGCCCGAGCCGGGAAACAGAGTCGGCAGGTTGGCCAACGCCCAGGCGACCAGCGCGCCCAGCATGTATTGCGCGCCGTGCACGAAATTGGCGATGCGCAGCATGCCGAAGATCACGGCCACGCCCAGACTCAGCATCGCATAGAACGAGCCGTTGATGAGGCCGATCAACAGCTGGCCGAACACGGCCGCCGAGTTGTATGCCTTGCCGAACAGTTCGACTTCGAACATGGAAAATCCTAGAGTCCGAGGTAAGTCTTGACGCGCTTGCCCTCGGCGGCCATTCGCGCTTCGTCGAAGCTGTCGACCACGCGGCCGCCTTCGACGATGTAGTGTCGATCGGCCATGTCGGTGGCGAAATGCAGGTTCTGTTCGACCAGCAGAATAGTGAAGCCCCGCTGCTTCAGCGTGCGAATGGCCTCGCCGATCTTCTGCACGATCACGGGTGCTAGGCCTTCGGTGGGTTCGTCCAGCAGCAGCAGCGGCGCGCCGGTGCGCAGGATGCGGCCGATCGCCAGCATCTGCTGTTCGCCACCCGAGAGCTTGGTGCCGACGCTCTTGCGGCGCTCCTGCAGGTTGGGGAACATGGCGTAGATGTAGTCCACGCTCATTCCGCCCTTGCGAACCGTCGGCGGCAGCTCCAGGTTCTCCTCCACGTTCAGGCTGGCGAAGATCCCGCGCTCCTCGGGGCAATAGGCGATGCCGCGCCGGGCGATCTCGTCGGACGGATAGGAAATCAGCTCGCGGCCCTCGAACACCACGCTGCCGCGCCGCTGTTCGACGATGCCCATGATGGACTTGAGCGTGGTGCTCTTGCCGGCGCCATTGCGCCCGAGCAGGGTCACCACCTCGCCGCGGTGCATCTCGAACGAGACGCCGTGCAGCACGTGGCTTTCGCCGTACCAGGCCTGCAGGTCTTTGACGGCCAGCAGCACTTCTTTGCGTTCAGGCATGCGCCACCCCCAGGTAGGCTTCGATGACCGCCGGATGGTTGGCAACTTCCGCGTAGCGGCCTTCCAGCAGCACCTCGCCGCGGGTCAGCACGGTGATCACGTCCGAGAGCGACTCCACGACGGACAGGTTGTGTTCCACCATCAGCACGGTGCGGCTGGCCGCGGCCCGCTTGATCAGGGCGGAGGTGCGCGCTATGTCCTCGACGCCCAGGCCGGCCATCGGCTCGTCCAGCAGCAGCATCTCCGGATCCAGCGCCAGCGTGGTCGCCAGCTCCAGCGCCCTCTTCCGCCCGTACGACAGTTCGCCCGCCGGACGGTCGGCGTATTCGAGCAGGTCGACCTCCGCGAGCAGTGCGGAAACCCGGTCGTGCAGGTGATGCAGCGACGTCTCCGGCTTCCAGAACCGGTAGGTGAGGCCGGTGGGCCGCTGCAGCGCGATGCGGACGTTGTCGCGCACGGTCAGCCCGGCGAACACCGCGGAGATCTGAAACGAGCGCACCAGCCCGCGCCGCGCCACCTGCTCCGGCGCTGTGTGGGTGATCTCCTGGCCATTGAACAGGATGCTGCCCGCCGTCGCCGGCAGGAAGCGCGTCACGAGGTTGAACATCGTGGATTTGCCGGCGCCATTGGGCCCGATCAGAGCGTGGATCGTGCCACGTCGGATCTTCAGGCTCACGTCGCGTACCGCCGTGAAGCCGTTGAACTCCTTCGTGAGCCCGCGCGTCTCGATGATGTAGTCGGCCTGAGATAAGGTCATGGCGCCGGCGTCGGTTCTTACTTCGTGGCGGTCGCGAACTTGCAGCCGCTCTGTTCCACCGGCAGAGGCGCGCCTTCCTCCAGGCTCAGTTCCTTGGCGACCTTCAGGTAGTCCCAGGGCTGGAAGCTCTCGGTGGGGCCCTTCACCTGGAACACGTAGCGCTGACGCACCACGCTGCCGTTGGCGCGCACCTGGCCGCCCTTGGTGTTCCACTGGTTGATCGGGATCGCGCGCACCTGCTTCATCACCGCGTCGGAATCGGTGCTGTTGGCCGCTTTCACCGCCTTCAGGTAGTGCGTGACAGCCATATAGGCATTCATCTGCTGCGGCGTCGGCTGGCGCTTCATCTTGTCAAAGAAGCGGCGGCCGAATGCGCGGGTCTCGTCATTGAGGTTCCAGTAGGTGGAGTCAACGAAAGTGACGCCCTGCGCGGTCTTCACGCCCAGCGCGTGCACGTCGGTGAGGAACAGCGCTGGCGCCACGATGCGCTTGCCCTGCTGGACCAGGCCGAACTCGCCAAGCTGCTTGATGGCGTTGATGGTGTCCTGGCCGCCGGACGACAGGCCGACGACGTTCGCGCCGGATGCCTGAGCGGCCACCACGGCGGAGGCGAAGTCGGTGCTGCCCTGCGGGAACAGCTGCTGGCCCACCACTGCGCCGCCCGCAGCCTTGACCAGTGCGCTGGCCTGGTTGGCCATGTCGCGGGTGCCAGAGTAGTCAGCGGTGATCCAGAACCATTTCTTGCCACCGGTGGCCACCACGCCCTTCACCGCGCCGTTCACCTGGATGTGGGTGTCGGTGGACCAGTGCACACCCCAGGGCGAGCAATGCTCGCCGGTCAGCGAGCTGGCCCCGGTGGTGATCCAGGTGATCTTCTTGCGCTCGCGGGCCACGCCCTGCACCGCGATGGCGACGGCAGTGTTCACGAGATCGAAGATGGCGTCGACTTTGTCGACGTCGTACCACTGGCGGGCGACGGTGGAGGCCACGTCCACCTTGTTCTGGTGATTGCCCGACACCACTTCGATCTTGAAGCCGGGCATGGTCTTGGCCATATCCTCGGCCGCGAACTGTGCCGCCAGCAGCGAGCCGGGGCCGTAGGCGTCGGCCAGCGGGCCGCTCATGTCGCTCAGCACGCCGATTTTCACGGGCTTTTGCTGCGCTTGGGCGGCGCCCACCGCGGTGGCGAGCGCCAGCATGCCGGCAATCCAGGGTCTCACTTGCATGGAAGGTCTCCTTGTTGATTCAGTGGTCACCGATATCCCCGACACCGCCTGCGGCCACCGCTGGATGTTTGGATGTGCCGTCGCCGAAGGCGACCGCGCGGGACAGGGTTCCGCCCATGGTGGGCAGGCGCCAGCCGGACAGCGGCTTGCGCTCGCGCGGCGGCGCCAGGTCCATGGCCACGCCATCGACGAACACGTGGCGGATGCTGCCGTCGCGGCCGAGGATTCCCACGTCTTCCGAGGGATCGCCGGTTACGCAGATCAGGTCGGCCTTCATGCCGGGAGCCACCACGCCGGTCTGGCCGACCATCTTGAGCGCGAAGGCGCCGGCGCCGGTGGCGCAATGGATCGCCTCCAGGCCGCTCATGCCGTAGTAACGCACGAACACCTCGAGCTCGCGGTGGTGCCACTCGCCGTAGGGCACGATCGAGAAGCCGGCCTCGCTGCCGGTGAGCAGCGGCACGCCGGCGCGGCGCAACTGCTGCATGGATTCAGACGAGTCCACGATCTCGCGCTCGAGCAGCTTCATCAGGTTGGGATCGCTGCCCAGGCGGCCGCCGTATTCGGCCATGTTGGCCTGGAAAGTGAACGCGGGGCAGACCGGAATCTTGCGGTCGATCACCGCCTCCAGCGTGCGCGCGCTCATGCCGGTGCCGTGGAAGATCAGGTCCACGCCGGCCTTGGCGGCGCGGTAGGTGGCCACGTCGCCGCGGCAATGACCCATGACCGGCACGCCCAAGTCGTGCGCGATTTCGCAGATCAGATCCAGCTCTTCCTGCATCCAGCTGCAGCGTTCGCCCAGGTGCGCGTACCGGGGCGCGAAGCCAGACACGTGCACCTTGATCCAGTCGGCGCCGACCTTCACCTGGCGCCGCACCTCGGCGAGGATTTCATCCTTGCCGCTCACGACCTTGTAGTAGCCCGTGACGCCGGTGTCGTTGATCAGGCGTCCCGCCGTGCCGCCGACACCGCTGATCAGGGCATAGCAGCCGGCCACGATGCGCGGTCCCTCGAAGAGGCCGGCCTCGATCGCGTCACGCACATCGATCATGCACTCGTGCACTGAATCGGGATCGAGGACGCCGGTGACGCCGGCGCGCAGCAACTTCCTGGCGTTGTACGTCGCCACCAAGGCGGACAGCGCATTGCGGCGCTGGTGGAAGATCTCGGGATTGGAGCCGGCGTCGTCAAACGACAGGTGGCAGTGCGCATCGATCAGGCCCGGCATCACGGTCATGCCGCTGGCGTCGATGCGGGTCGCGTGCTGCAGGTGACGCGTGCGCGCCTGCGCGTCCGCGCCGACAGCCGCGATCTTGTCGTCCTCGACCAGCACGTCGGCGGTGAACGGCACGGCGCCGGTACCGTCGATGACGCGGCCCTTCTCCAGCAGGAAGGCAGATTTCATCGCGAGCTCCCGGGTCAGGCGTGGTTGGTCACTGCCACGGCATTCCCGCGTAGCCGGGAATCCAGGGGATCGGCCCGCAGCAACCGCCGGGCGTTATCGGCGAGGAAGGCCGGAACGCGATCTACCTCCTCCTCCTCGCCGGGCGCGGGCGCATCTGGCTCGTCCCATCCGGCGAAGTTGGTGCCGTACACCAGGTGTTCGCGCCCGACCACCGCACCGAGCAGTTCGAGGGTCTGCTGGTGCTCGAGATGCACGTCAAACCAGAGTCGTTTGAGGCGTTGCTCGAAGGCACCCGGCTCGCGCAGCGCCGGCGGCGACCAGGGCCGCTTGCGCGCGCCCTTGGCCATGCGTCCCATCAGCAGCGCGGTGGCGCCGCCGCCGTGGCTCAGGCAAACATCCAGGCCGGGATGGCGATCGAGCACCCCTCCGTAGATCAGCGTGGCCGCGGCCAGCGTTTCCTGGCCGGAGAAGCCCGCGATGATGTCCAGCTCGAAGCGCTTGAGCGCTGGATCGCCCGCCGGTCCATCGATCCCAGCGGGGCCGGGATGGATGAACAGCGGAACATCGAGCTCAACAGCTTTGGCATAGAGCGTGTCGAGCGACGCATCATCCAGTGGCAGGCTCGCGTCGGTGCCGAACCCGGCACCGACCAGGCCGAGTTCCTTCACGGCGCGTTCAAGCTCCTGTGCCGCGGCCTGTGGTGCCTGCAGTGGCAGGGCCGCGAGGCCAGCGAGCTTGTCGGGATGCGCGCGAACGATCTTCGCCAGCGCGTCATTGTGGATGGCACAGAATCGGATCGCGTCCGCTGCCGGGATGAAGTGGAAGTAGGTCAGCGGATTGGGCGATAGGACTTGGAAGTCGATGCCGCGTTCTGCCATGCGCTGCAGCCGCACCTGCACGTCCATGAACGGGCTGCCGACGTAGCGCACGCCGTTGAGCCGG
>DATILH010000122.1:0-4432 GCA_035476655.1 Variovorax sp. | reverse complement strand
GAACGCTTGATCGGGCTTGTCTCCATCGGGGACCTGGTCAAAGCCACCATCTCCGAGCAGCAGTTCACCATCGAGCAACTCGAACACTACATTGCCGGGCAGCGCGGCTGACGACCGGCGCGCAGCTTCCTCTCCGATGTCCTGTCGCGCCGCATTCCAGCTGAGGTAAGCGCCGCGGCAACGGGCGGGCAGGGGTGGGCGTCTCGCTCGGGGACACAGGCGTATCAGGGTAAATGCTAGGTGGTCTGAAACCGGTTTCAGATATCTTTGCGTCCTTCAAGCCGCCCGCACCCAGCACCGCCCCTTCATGACCTACAACTTCCAGTTCGACGCCGTCTTCGCCGCCTGGCCGCTGCTGCTCAAGGGCACCTTGATCACCATCCAGCTCTCGCTGGTGGCCACCTTGCTGGGCTTGATCGTTGCGGTGGTGTGCGCCTGGGGCAAGACCTCGGGGCCTGCGCCGGTGCGCTTCGTGGTCAATGCCTACATCGAGGTCATCCGCAACACGCCCTTCCTGGTCCAGCTGTTCTTTTTCTTCTTCGCCCTGCCCAGCATCGGGCTGCGCTGGTCGCCCTACACCGCGGCGCTCACGGCGATGGTGGTGAACCTGGGCGCCTATGCGACCGAGATCATCCGCGCCGGCATCGAGTCCATTCCCAAGGGGCAGATCGAGGCCGGGCGCGCGCTCAATCTCAAGGGCTGGGAGATCTTTCGCTTCGTCATCATCAAGCCGGCGCTCAAGGCGATCTACCCGGCGCTCACCAGCCAGTTCATCCTGCTCATGCTGTCGTCTGCCGTGGTGTCCGTCATCTCCGCCGATGACCTGACCTCGGTGGCTGCCAACCTGCAGTCGCAGACCTTCCGCAGCTTCGAGATCTACATCGTGGTAGCGGGCATCTACCTGGCGCTGGCGCTGGCCTTCTCGGCCTTGTTCAAGCTGATCTATCGCCACGCCCTCTATTACCCGGACCGCCGCTGAAGGAGCCCACGACCATGCGTACCTTCGGCACATCCGACTTTTTGTTCATCCTCGAGGCCGCGCGCTGGACGCTGGCGCTCTCGGTCATCGCCTTTGTCGGCGGCGCGATCCTGGGCCTGGTGATCGCGCTGGCGCGCACCAGCGACAGCCCGATGGCGCGCACGCTTGCCACCGGCTTCATCCAGATCTTCCAGGGCACGCCGCTCTTGTTGCAGCTGTTCCTCATCTTCTTCGGCGCGCCGGTGCTGGGCTTCGAGATCAATCCCTGGATCGCCGCCGGCATCGCGCTGATTCTCAACAGCGCGGCCTTCCTGGGCGAGATCTGGCGCGGCTGCATCCAGGCCATTCCCTCGGGCCAGACCGAGGCGGCGCTGGCGCTCAACCTGAGCTACAGCGCACGCATGCGCGACGTGGTGCTGCCGCAGGCCTTCAAGATCGCGCTGGCGCCCACGGTGGGCTACCTGGTGCAGATCATCAAGGGCACCTCGTTGGCGGCCATCATCGGTTTCACCGAGATCACGCGCGCCGGCCAGATCATCAACAACGCCACCTTCCAGCCGCTGGAAGTGTTCAGCACCGTGGCCGCGATGTATTTTGTGATCTGCTGGCCGCTCTCGCTGCTGGCCGCGCACATGGAGCGCCGCCGCGCGCGCACCCTGGCGCGCTGAGCACCACTCTTTTTTTCCTGTTCCCCCATCCATCAAGGAGACACGCCATGCGCATTGCAAGCACCCGCCGTTCTTTCCAACTGGGCCTGGCCGCCCTGGGCCTGGGCGCCGCGCTCACGACGATCGCGCCGCTGGCCGCCGCGCAGTCGGTGGCCGACATCAAGAAAAAAGGCGAGATCACCATCGGCATGTTGGTTGACTTCCCGCCCTACGGCACGACCAACGCGCAGAACCAGCCCGACGGCTATGACGCCGACGTGGCCAAGCTGCTGGCCAAGGACCTGGGCGTCAAGGCCAACATCGTGCCGGTCACCGGCCCCAACCGCATTCCCTTCCTATTGACCAACAAGGTCGACGTGCTGGTGGCCTCGCTGGCCGTCACGCCCGAGCGCGCCAAGCAGGTCGACTTCTCCACGCCCTACGCCGCCGCCACCGTCGTGCTCTATGGCCTGAAGAAGGAAAAACTGGCGGGCCCGGCCGACCTGAAGGGCAAGCGCATCGGTGTGGCGCGCGCCAGCACGCAAGACGTGGCGCTGACGGCTGTGGCGCCGGAGGGCACCGAGATCCGCCGCTTCGACGACGACGCCTCGGGGATGCAGGCCCTGCTGTCGGGCCAGGTGGACGCGCTGGGCTGCACCACCACCGTGGCCGCGCAGATCGCCAAGCGCGCGCCGGCCAACACCTTCGAGAACAAGTTCATCCTGCGCCAGCAGGTCATGGGCATCGTCACCCGTCCAGGGCAGGCCGAGCTGATGAACACGCTCAACGATTTCGTGGCCCGCAACAAGGCCAATGGCGAGCTGAACAAGCTCTATCAAAAGTGGCTGGGCACCGACTTCCCGGTCATGCCCAAGTCCTGAGAATCACCATGAGCGAACGTCCCGCGCACGCACTGGGCGAGCCCATCATCCGGCTCGAAGGCGTCAACAAGTGGTATGGGCAGTTCCAGGTGCTCACCGACATCGACCTGTCGGTGCGCGCGGGCGAACGCATCGTCATCTGCGGGCCATCGGGCTCGGGCAAGTCGACGCTGATCCGCTGCATCAACCGGCTCGAGACCGTGCAGAAAGGCCGCATCGCGGTCGACGGCATCGAGCTCACGGCCGGCGGCAAGAACGTGGACGCTGTGCGCGCCGAGGTGGGCATGGTGTTCCAGCAGTTCAACCTGTTCCCGCACCTGACCATCCTGCAAAACTGCACCCTGGCGCCCATGCGCTCGCGCGGCATGAACCAGGCGCAGGCGCAAGAGGTCGCCATGAAGTACCTCACCCGCGTGCGCATTCCCGAGCAGGCGAACAAGTACCCCAGCCAGCTCTCGGGCGGGCAGCAGCAGCGCGTGGCCATCGCGCGGGCCCTGTGCATGTCGCCTCGCATCATGCTGTTTGACGAGCCCACCTCGGCGCTGGACCCGGAGATGGTCAAGGAGGTGCTCGACACCATGATCGGCCTGGCCGAAGACGGCATGACCATGCTGTGCGTCACGCACGAGATGGGGTTTGCCCGCAGCGTGGCCGACCGCGTGATCTTCATGGCCGACGGCCGCATCCTCGAGCAGGCGCCGCCGGCGCAATTCTTCGGCCAGCCGGAGCACGAGAAGACGCGCCAATTCCTGGGCCAGATCCTCAGCTCCGCGCATTGAGTCGTCGCATGTTTTCTGTCTTGATTTCGCTCTCGTCCTTCGGCGCGGCCGAGGTGGGCCGCCATGGCCAGCGCTGGTGCGCCGATTTGGCCGCGCAGGCCGGCGCGGATAGCGTGGAGGTGCGCGGCGAGCTGCTGCGCGAGCCTGAGGCCGAGCTTGACGCGCTGCATGGGCGCGCTGCCGTCTACTCCAGCCCCGACGGCCTGTGGCGGGCCGATGCCAGCCTCGACGTGGACGCGTTGCAGCAAGGCCTCTCGCGTGCTACACGGCTGGGCGCGCCGCGGCTCAAGATGGCGATCGGCGGCTTCGACGATGCGCGTTCGCGCGCATCGCTGGGCGAGCTGCGCGAGCGGCTGGCCTCGCAGCCGGTCGAGCTGCTCATCGAGAACGACCAAACGCCCTCAGCCGGCACGCTGCCCGCGCTGCAGCGCTTTTTTGCTGCGCAACGCGAAGCCGGCCTCAGCCTGGGCATGACGTTCGACATGGGCAACTGGCACTGGCAGGGCGAATGCCCCCTGGAGGCCGCGCGCGCCCTGGCGCCCGAGGTGCGCTATGTGCACTGCAAGGGCGTGCAGCGCCTGCCCGCCAAGTGGGTGGCAACGCCGCTGGCCGAATCGGCCGCGCCCTGGCGCGCCGTGCTGCGCGCGCTGCCGGCCGACGTGCCGCACGCCATTGAATTCCCGCTGGTGGGCGACGACCTGCTGGTGGTCACGCGCGGGCAGGTCGATTTTCTGCGCGCGCTGCGGGAGGCCGCATGACGGCCCACGCCCCGCCTGCCGCCTTCGACGTCGCGCTGTTCGGCGAGGCCATGCTCCTGCTGGTGGCCGACGAGCCCGGGCCGATCGAGAACGCCACGCTGTTTCACAAGCGCACCGCCGGCGCCGAGACCAACGTCGCCATCGGCCTGGCGCGCCTGGGCCTGAAAGTGGGCTGGGCCAGCCGGCTGGGCACCGATTCGATGGGCCGCGCGCTGATCGCCGCCATGCGCGCAGAAGGCATCGATTGTTCGCACGTGCAGTGCGACGCTAGCCAACGCACGGGCTTCCAGTTCAAGGGCCGCGTCACCGACGGCAGCGACCCGCCGGTGGAATACCACCGCAAGGGCTCGGCCGCCAGCCTCATGACGCCGGCCGACATCGACGAGGC
>DATILH010000121.1:0-17666 GCA_035476655.1 Variovorax sp. | reverse complement strand
CGCTGGCCGGTGGCGCGGTCCAGCACATCGACCCCGGCAACGCCGGCGACCCACAGCGTGTCCGTGCGATCGTCGAAGGCCACGATCTCCGACTTCTGCCCCGGCACGCCCGGCTGGTGCGCGAACTGCCAGAGCCGCTGCACCTGCAGCTGCGCCGCCGGCTCGGCGGCCGGCGCGGCCGCCGCATGCAGCAGCAGGAGGCTCGCGCCACCCAGGGCAATGGCGCGGCACAGGGCACGCAGGGGCGAAACGGCAAGGGGCATGGTCGTCACCTGTAAGACAAAGGGTTGAAAGGCGACCAAGCCTCACCGGGCTGTGTGACAGTTTTGTGTCAGCCCATCAAATCGACCGCCCCCCATCCACTGGCATCTCGACTCCGGTGAGAAAGCGTGCCTGCGGGCTGGCGAGAAACAGCGCCACGTTGGCAACGTCCACTGGATCGCACATGCGGCCCAGGGGAATGGTGGAAATGAAGCGCGCGCGGTTCTCCGCCGTGTCGGCCACGCCCATGAAGTCCTGCAGCAGGCCGGTGGGCGCCATCACCGGCGAGATCAGGTTGACGCGGATGCCATCGGGCGCCAGTTCGACGGCCATCGACTTGGTCATCACCTTCACCGCGCCCTTCGAGCTGTTGTACCAGGTCAGGCCCGGACGCGGACGGATGCCGCCGACCGAGCCGACATTGAGGATCACGCCCTCCTTGCGCTCCTTCATCAGCGGCACCACCGCGTGCGCCATGTGATAGATCGACTTC
Source organism: Variovorax sp. (assembly GCA_035476655.1). GTDB lineage: Bacteria > Pseudomonadota > Gammaproteobacteria > Burkholderiales > Burkholderiaceae_C > Variovorax. The sequence goes on along the minus strand of DATILH010000121.1, from coordinate 16,912 downwards.
ACGTTGACCGCGAACACGCGGTCGAAGGTCGCTTCGTCGACCTCCAGCATCGACTGGTTGCGGTGCGTGGTGCCGGCGTTGTTGACCACCACGTCGGGCACGCCCAAGCGCTCCACGCATTGGCGCACCATCGCCTGCACATCGGCTGCGCGGCTGACGTCGCAGGCCACCGCCAGCGCGTTGTCGCCCAATTCGCCGGCCACCGCCTGGGCCGCGTCGAGCCGCAGGTCGGCCAGCACCACCTTCGCCCCTGCGGCCACGTAGGCACGCGCGATGGCCGCGCCGAAGCCGCTGCCGGCACCGGTGACGATCGCGATCTTCTGAGCCAGAACGCTCATGGCATGTCTCCTGTCTATTCGTAGTGTTGGACGATGGTCTTGGTGCTGCTCATTTCCTCGAGTGCCAGCAGACCCTTCTCGCGGCCGTAGCCGCTTTTCTTGACGCCGCCAAAGGGCAGCTCGACGCCCCCGCCGGCGCCGTAGCAGTTGATGAAGACCTGCCCGCCGGCGATGCGCCGCGCCATGCGTGACTGGCGGCTGCCGTTCTCGGTCCAGACGCCGGCGACCAGGCCGTAGTCGGTGCCGTTGGCCAGTTGCACCGCGTCGTCCTCGTCGCAAAAAGGCATGGCCGACAGCACCGGTCCGAAGATCTCCTGGCAGGCCAGCCGATGTGTGCGCGGCACCGGGCCGAACAGCACCGGCGGCACGAAGTAGCCTTCGCGCGGCAAGCCCTCCGCCAGCCGGCCCTGGGCCAGGCGCGGCACGCCCTCGGCCACCGACTCGGCAATGAAGGACTGCACGCGCGCATGCTGCCTGGCGTTGATCAGCGGCCCGCAGTCCAGGTCCATGGCCGGCGTGCCGACGCGCAGCGCCTCGAAGTGGGTCGCGATGGTGTCGACGAAGCGGTCGTAGATGCCTTTTTGCACCAGCAGCCGGCTGCCCGCGGAACAGGTCTGGCCGGCGTTCTGCACGATGGCGCGCACGATGATCGGCGCCGCCTTGGCCAAGTCGGCATCGTCGAAGACGATCTGCGGCGACTTGCCGCCCAGCTCCAGCACGCAGGGCACATGGTGGCGTGCGGTGGCCTGCTGCACCTGCATGCCGACCTCGGGCGAGCCGGTGAAGGTGGCGAAGTCGATGCCGGGGTGCGCAGCGAGTGCTGCGCCTGCTTCGGCGCCGTAGCCGGTCACGATGTTCAGCGCGCCCGGCGGCAGGCCCGCTTCCATGGCCAGTTCGGCCAGCTTCAGGGCGCTGAGGCAGGCGTCCTCCGAGGGCTTGAGCACCGCCGCATTGCCCATGGCCAGCGCCGGCGCCAGGGTGCGGCCCATCATCTGCGCCGGGTAGTTCCAGGGAATGATGTGCGCCGTCACCCCGTGCGGAATGCGCACCACGCTCACGTTGTAGCCGTTCAGATAGGGGATGGTCTGGCCGAGCACCTTGTCGGCCGCGCCGCCATAGAACTCGAAGTAGCGCGCCACGGCCGCCGCGTCGGCGCGCGCAACCGCCATCGGCTTGCCGGTGTCGCTCGCCTCCAGCTGGGCGAATTCGTCGCCGCGCGCCACGATGAGCTGCGCCAGGCGCTGCAGGATGCGGCCGCGCTCGGTCGCCGTCATGCGGCCCCAGGGACCGTCGCCCTGCGCCCGGCGCGCCGCCGCCACCGCGCGGTCCACGTCCTCGGCGCGGCCGCGGGCGATGGTGCCAATGGGCTGCGCGCTGCAGGGGTCGATGACCTCGAGGGTCTCGCCCGCGGCCGCGTCGACCCAGCGGCCGTCGATCAGCATCTTGTGATCGTTCATGCCTGGTGGCCTCAGGCCTGCGCGGCCGCAGCCTCGACTTCCTTCATGAACTTCGGGTCGTTGTAGTGGTACAGGTCGTCCAGGTAGGGGACGAAGAAGTCGTAGAAGGAGCGCGAGTCGTACCTGGGTTTCTCGCCCTGTGCGACGCATTCCGGAATCGGCCCCACGTTGGCGTCGTCGTCCGGGTAGAAGAAGAAGGTCAGCGCATAGCGCTTCATCGGCGGATTGACGACCCGGTGCGGCGTGGCGATGAAGTGATCGTTCGACAGGCGGTTGAGCACCTGCCCGGTGTTGACGATCAGCGCGTCCTTCACGTAGCTGACCTTGAGCCACTTCTTGTCCGGCGTCATGACTTCCAGACCCGGCACCGGCGTCATTGGCAGGAGCGTGAGGAAGCTGCCGTCGGAGTGCGGCGCCAGCGCGTACTGGCCCTCTTCCATGTGCTCTTCGGGGTGGTAGTAGGCGCAGCGCTGGTAGTACTCGGGCGCCTTGAACATGCCCAGGAAGTGGTCGGCGCGCAGGCCGAGCGCACGCGCGTAGATGGGCAGCAGGTGCAGCGCCAGCTTCTCCATCGAAGTCTGGTATTGAAACAGCGTCTTCTTGAACTCCGGCAGGCTGTCGGGCCACTGGTTCAGCCCGCGATGGCGCACGTTGGCCAGCACCTTCGGGTCATCGGCCGTGCGGTTGCGCATGAACAGCCAGGCGGCGTTGGTGTCCTTCTTGGTATTGACCGCGATCTTTTCCATGATGGCGGTCGACTTCAGGATCGAGGCCTTGGGCGGCAGGTAGCCCTGGTGGTGGAAGCCGACGCGATGCCTGAGCTTCTCCTCCATCGGGATCTCGAAGAGCCTGGCGGTCTGTCGGAAGGATTCGTCGATCAGCGACTGCGGGATGCCGTGGTTGACGATGGCGAAGAAACCCAGGTTCTCCTGGATCAGCTTCACGTCCGCGGCGAGTTGCTCCAGCGCGCCCGGGGCGCCCGCAAGGTAGGGGCCGACATCGAGGATCGGCAGCTCCTTGGCCGCCGCGATGGACGCGCGAACGCTTTCAGAAGCGGGAACGGAGGGAGGAATTGCGCGTGGCGATGCTGTCATGGTCGTTGTCTCCTTGGTTAGAAAAATTCCAGCTCAGCTCCAGTGCTTGCACTTGGACTCCGCCTTCGACGCGAAGGCCTGCTCGCCCGAAATGCGCTGCACCGGCTTGTAGTAGTCCCACGGCCGCTTGGATTCGGCCGGGCTCTTGATTTCCATCAGCTGCAGGTCGTGCACCATGCGGCCATCCTCGCGGATGTAGCCGTTGGCGGTGTACATGTCGTCGATCTTCAGCTTCCTGAGCTGCGCCATCACCGGCTCCGCGCTGTCGATACCCGCGGCCTTCACCGCCTTCAGGTACGAAAGCGCCGCCGAGTAGCTGGCCGCCTGCATGCTGGTGGGCATCTTGTTCATCTTCTCGTTGAAGCGCGTGGCCCATTGGCGCGAGCGCTCGTCCGAGTCCCAGTACCAGGCCTCGGTCAGGTTGATGCCCTTGGTCAGCGGCAGCCCCAGGGAATGCACGTCGGTGATGAACAGCATCAGCCCGGCGATCTTCATCGACTGGGTGATGCCGAACTGGTCGGCCGCCTTGATGGCGTTGATGGTGTCGCCGCCGCCGTTGGCCAGGCCCAGCACCTGGGCCTTCGAGGCCTGGGCCTGCAGCAGGAAGGAGGCGAAATCGGTGGCCGACAGCGGATGGCGCACGCTGCCCAGCACCTTGCCGCCGTTGGCCAGCACCACCTGCGTGGTCTCCTTCTCCAGCGAATGGCCGAAGGCGTAGTCCACCGTCAGGAAGTACCAGCTCTTGCCGCCCTGGCGCGTCATCGCGGCGCCGGTGCCGCGTGCCAGCGCCACCGTGTCGTAGAGGTAGTGCACGGTGTAGGGCGAGCAGTCCTCGTTGGTGAGCTGGGCCGCCACGCCGCCGGTGACCATCACGATCTTCTTTTTCTCCGCCGCGATCTTGGCGATCGCCAGGCTGGTGCCCGAGCTGGGCCCGCTGATGATCATGTCCACGCCCTGGGTGTCGAACCATTCGCGCGCCTTGGTGGCGGCCGTGTCCGGCTTGGCCACGTGGTTGGCCGCGATCACCTCGATCTTCTTGCCGTTGATCTGGCCGCCCGAGTCGGCGACGGCCATCTTCACGGCCTCGACGATGCCGTTGCCGCCCATGTCCGAGTAGAGGCCGCTCATGTCGGCCAGCACGCCGATGCGCACGACGTCGCCATCGTTCTGCGCCAGCGCGGGCACGTTGGCCGTGGTAGCCAGAACAGCGGCAGTGGCTGCGGCAAGAAAGAACTTCTTCTTCTTCTGAATACGTGGCATGACTTGTCTCCTTCGTTGGCTTCTTCGGACACTCTCGGTCCGCAACAGGCTCCCCTGAATCAGCATGGCGATCCTCCGGACAGAGGCAACGCGTCCAGCGCAAGCGCGAGCTGCCGCTCGAGCGGTGCATCGAAGAAGGCGTCGTCCTGCCGCCCGATGAACTGCGCGATGCGCCGCTCCAGCAGGCGCCGGAGCCGATAGCGCGCGCGCCGTGCAAGCTGCGCCGAACGCCCCTGCGGTGCCTGCGCATGCCAGTCCAGGTGCTGGTCGATCGCCTCCGACAGCGCCTGGATCGAAGCCGGCTGCGTCGCCGAACTCAGCAGGATCGGCGCCACCCACTCGCCCGGCGCCCGCCGTGCCAGCGCGGCGGTCCGTTTGATGTCGGCCGCCATGCGCTGCGCGCCCGGCAGGTCCGATTTGTGGACGACGAAGATGTCGGCCATTTCCATGACACCGGCCTTCATCGCCTGCACCGTGTCGCCGCTGTCGGGCAGCAGCACCAGCACCAGCGTGTCGACCTGCGCGCGAACCGCGTGCTCCGCCTGGCCGACGCCGACGGTTTCCAGCAGCACCTCGTCGAAGCCGAACTCGTCCATCAGGTCCAGCATCTCGGGCAGGTTGTCGGCCAGCCCGTCGCCGGTGCGGCGCGAGCCGAGCGAGCGGATGTAGAGCTGCGCGTTGCCGGCCAGTTCGTCCATGCGCACGCGGTCGCCCAGGATGGCGCCGCCGCTCTTGGGGCTGCTCGGATCGACGGCCAGCACGCCCAGGCGGCCGCGCGGTGCGCGCGCCAGCGCCAGGTGCCCGACCAGGGTGCTCTTGCCGGCACCGGGCGCGCCGGTGATGCCGATGCGTCGCGCCGGGCGAGCGGAAGGCTCGCGCGGCGGCCGCTGGGCCAGGGCCGCCGGGTCGGCATTGGCCAGCTGCGTGAGCGCGCGGCTCAGCGCCCAGCGGTCCAGCGGCGCCTGCATCTTCATGCCGCGACCCTTCCCAGCACCTCGTCCGCATGCTCGTTGAGCAGCGGCGGCGAGCCGTAATGCGGCACATAGCCGTCGAAGCGGATCGGGCAGGCCACCGCCTTCAGCGGCAGGCTGCCGTCGCCCAGCGGCACGATCAATCCGCGCGCGGCCGCGATGTCGCCACGCAGCGCGTCGTTAAGCGTGCCGACCTCGGCCGCCACCACGCCCAGCGGCGCCAGGCGCCGTACCCAGTCGGCCGCCGATGCGCCGCGCAGCACATGCCCGACGGCGGCGACCACCTCGGCCCGGTGGGTGCGCCGTCCGCCCATGGTGGCGAAGCGCGCGTCCACGGTCCATTCGGGACGGCCGATCTCCTCGCAGAAGGTCTTCCAGAACTTGTCGTGCGTGATGAACAGCGTGAGCCAGCCGTCGGCGGTGGGAAAGATCTGCGCCGGCACGACATAGGGGTGCGAGGAATCGGCCTGGCGCCCGACCGTCTCGCCGGCATTGAGCGCCGCCCCGGCCAGGTAGTTGAGCTGCGAGAGCATCACGTCGTACATCGCGACATCGACCTGGCCGCCCTGCCCCTGCACGATCTTGGCCAGGAGGCCGAGCGCGGCCACCAGGCCGGCCGAGTTGTCGACCGCCGAGTAGCCGGCCTTGGTGGGCGGTGCGTCGGGGTCGCCGGTCAGCGCCATCACGCCGGTCAGGGCCTGGATCACGTAGTCGTAGGCCGGGTTGTCGGCGTGCGGCCCGTCCAGGCCGAAGCCGGTCAGCGCCACGCAGACCAGCCGCGGGTTGCAGTGCCGCAGCGCTTCGTAGGTGAGGCCCAGCTTGCGGATCGCCGACGGCCGCAGGTTGGTCACCAGCGCATGTGCGCTCTCCGCAATGCTGCACAGCGCCGCCCGCCCCTCTTCGCTCGCCAGGTCTAGCACCACGCTTTTCTTGCTGCGGTTCAAGCTGGCGAAGTAGGCGTTGTGCGGCCCGACGAAATGCGGGCTCACGCTGCGGCCGATGTCGCCTTCGGGCGTCTCGATCTTGATGACCTCGGCACCCAGGTCGGCCAGCATCAGGCCGCAGTAGGGGCCGGCCAGCATGTGGCCGACCTCGATCACGCGGATGCCGGCCAGCGGCGCGTTGTTGCTCATGATGCGAGGCGCTCCGCCAGCGCGGCAACCACCTGCTCGAGCGGCATGTCGGCGGTGAAGACCGCGCTCACGCCCAGCTCGCGCAGGTGCGCATGGTCTTCGGCGGGGATGGTGCCTCCGACGAACACCTTCACGTCGTGCGCGTTCAGCGCGCGTAGCTGCGCGATGACGTCTGCTACCAACTCCTTGTGGCTGCCCGAGAGGATGCTCAGGCCGACCGCGTCGACGCCCTCGTCCACCGCCACCTGCGCGATCTGCAGCGGGCTGCGGCGCAGGCCGGTGTAGATCACTTCGGCACCGGCGTTGCGCAGGGTCAGCGCGATGATCTTGGCGCCGATGTCGTGCCCGTCCAGCCCGGGCTTGCCGATCAGGATGCGCCGGGTCGCCAGGGCGGCGGTGGCCTGTTGAGTGCTCATAGGTTTACCGGCTCCTTGAATTCGCCCCACTGCGCCTTCAGGCAGCTCACCATCTCGCCGACGGTGGCGTAGGCGTGGCAGCACTCGACCAGGTAGGGCATCACGTTCTCGTTGTCCTTGGCGGCGGCTGCGGACAAGCGCTTGAGCGCGCGGTCCACCCCGGCGTTGTCGCGCGAGTCCAGCGTGCGCTGGAACTTCTCCAGCGCGCGTTGCGCCACGGTCGGGTCGAGCGTGAAGACCTCGCCGACCTTGATCTCCTCGTACTCGCGCTTGAAGTGGTTCTGGCCCACCACCACGTTGCGCCCGGCGTCGTTGTCCAGCTTGCGCTCCAGCCCGCGCTCGGCCAGGCGCATCTGGATCCAGCCGTCCTCGATGGCGCGCACCACGCCGCCGTAGGCGTCGACCTCGTCCATCACCTGCGTGATCTGCGCTTCCATGCGGTCGGTGTGCTGCTCCAGGAAATAGCTGCCGCCCAGCGGATCGACGCTGCGCCCGATGCCGCTCTCGAAGGCCAGGATCTGCTGCGTGCGCACCGCCAGCTCGGCCGAGAACTCGGTGGGGATCTGGAAGGCCTCGTCGAAGGCGCAGGTGAAGATCGACTGGGCGCCGCCGAACACCGCCGCCATGGTCTCGACCGCCACCCGCACCACGTTGTTGTAGGGCTGCGGCGCCACCAGCGAGGAGCCGCCGCACACCACTCCGAAGCGGAAGTGCTGGGCCTTCGGGTCCTGCGCGCCGTAGCGCTCCTTCATCAGGCGCGCCCACAACCGGCGGCCGGCGCGGAACTTCGCGATCTCGTCGAAGAAGTCCATGTGCACGTAGAAGAAGAAGGACAGCCGCTTGGCGAACTTCTCCACATCACCGCCGCGCGCGCGCAGCTCGTCCACGTAGGCCAGGCCGTTGGCCAGCGTGTAGGCCATCTCTTCGGCCGCCGTCGCACCGGCGTCGCGCACATGCGCGCCGGCGATGCTGATCGGGTTGAAGCGCGGCGAGACCTCGTTGGAATAGAGGATCGTGTCGGCGATCAACCGCATCGAGGGGCGCACCGGAAAGATCCAGGTGCCGCGCGCCACGTACTCCTTGAGGATGTCGTTCTGGATGGTGCCGGTGAGCAGGCGCCGCGGCACGCCCTGCTTGTCGGCCACCGCCAGGTACATCGCGTAGATGATCGCGGCGGTGCCGTTGATGGTGAACGAGGTCGAGATCTGCGCCAGGTCCAGGTCCTTGAACAGGATCTCGGCCTCGCTCAGGTTCGACAGCGACACGCCGACCTTGCCGATCTCGGGCCGCGCCATCGGATGCGTGGGATCGAGGCCGCACTGGGTCGGCAGGTCCAGCGCCACCGACAGGCCGGTCTGGCCCTTGGCCAGCAGGAACTTGTAGCGCTCGTTCGATTCCTCGGCGGTGCCGAAGCCCGAGTACTGGCGGATGGTCCACAGGCGCCCCTGGTAGCCGTCCGGGAAGATGCTGCGGGTGAAGGGGTACTCGCCGGGGCGGCCGATGCGCTCGGCGTCAACCGCCGAGGCCTCGACGCTGGTGGGCACCTCGATGCCGCTGGGGCTCACCGGGCGCAGGCTCGGCTCGATGCCTTCGGTGGCCGTGCTGTCGTCGCGCTTCATCGGCTGCCTTTCGCCGCCAGGAATCGGTCGGAGGCGCGCCAGTGGTCCTCGTGCAGCCAGGTGGACAGCACCTGCTCGCGCTCGACCTCGCGCCGCTCGTCGTAGGAGGCGCCTTCGCGCCAGGCCATCAACTGCGCCTTGATGCCGCGCAGCACCTGCGGCGGGCAGGCCAGCAGCGGCGCGAGGAAGGCGCGCATGTCTTCGCCCTCGGGGCCGTCCGCGATCGATGCATCGGCCAGCCCCCATTGCAGGGCCTGCGCCGCGTCCACCATCTCGCAGCGCCCCATCATGCGCAGCGCGCGCCCCCCGCCGACCAGCCGGCACAGGTCCGGCCCGCCGCCCCAAGCCGTGCTGATCGCCAGCTTGGCCTGGATGAAGCCGATGCGCGCATGCGCCGCCTGCAGGCGCAGGTCGCAGGCCAGCGCCAGTTCGGCGCCGCCGCCGATCGCGTCACCATTCAGATAGGCCAGTACCGGCACCGGGCAGCGGCGCACCGCGTCCAGCGCGGCACGCGAACGCTCGGCCATCGCGTGGGTCGCGGCGGCATTGCGCACGTCGGACAGCTCGACCAGGTCGCCACCGGCGGCAAAGAAGCGCTCGCCGGCGCCGCGCAGCAGCACCAGGCGCGTGCCGGGCCGGGCCCCGGCTCCCGCCACCGCCTGCGCCAACGCGGCCAGTACGCCGCGTGCGAGGGCGTTGTGCTTGTGCGCCCGGTCGATGGTGATCCACACCACGCCGTCGGCGCGTTCTTCCACTGCGATGTCCTGACTGGCCTGCACGCTGGTTGTCTCCGTTGTTAATCTCGTTGCGTGAGGCCATCGTAGGAAGCGATTTGTTCTGGAACAAGAACACTTGTTCTATATTTGGAACGAAATCCATAATGCCGCCAGGATCGCGTGCGTCGATCCGCTTTGTTCAGGCGGCTGAATTTCGGCTGCCCTGCGTGTTCAGAACCAAGGAAAGTCCCAATGACAGGCGTCACCGTGACCGCGATCGCGCGAGTGATCGACATCTTCGAAGCCTTCCAGACCAGCCAGCGGCCGCTGTCGCTGACCGAACTGGCCGATGCGGTGGGCGTGCCCAAGAGCACCTGCCACGCGATCGTCTCGACGCTGACGGCGCGCGGCTATCTCTACACGCTGAGCCGCCCGCGCGCGCTCTACCCGACCCGGCGCATGTACGACGTGATGGCCGACATCGTCGCCAAGGACCCCTTCATCGAGCGCGCCACGCCGGTGCTGGAGCGACTGCGCGACGCCACCCGCGAAACCGTGATCCTGGGCAAGCGCCAGGGCGACTCGGTGATCTATCTGCAGGTGATCGAGGGGCTGCACTCGATCCGCTATTCAGCCAAGCCGGGCGAGTTCAAGCCGCTGCACTCCAGCTCGATCGGCAAGGCCTTGCTGGGCAGCCTGAAAGAGCCCGAGATGCGCGCCTGGCTGAAGGAGCGCCAACTGCCCGCCATCACCGCCAACACCAAGACCGAGCACGAAGCGCTGGTGCGCGACGTGCTCGACAGCCGCAAGCAAGGCTACTTCGTGACCCGCGGCGAGAACGTGAGCGACGTGTGGGCGGTGGCGACTTTTCTCACCGTGAACAACGAGACGGTGGCGGTGGCGGTGGCAGGACCGCAGCATCGCATCGAGGCCAACGTGCCCGAGGTGGCGCGGCTGCTGGTGGCCAGTTGCAGCTTTCTTGCGCGGCAGGTGGGGCGTGAATGAGCCTTCACGATCCCAGGCGCTCCTGCAAGAACTCAATGAAGCGCTGCGTCTTCGCCGGTAGCAGGCGCGTTTCGGTCAGGGCATAGACCGGCGTCGAATTGGCCTGCCAGTCAGGCAATATCCGGCGCAGGCGACCGACCGCCAAGTCCTCGGCGGCGATCTCCTCAGGCAGCAGGATCACGCCCAGGTCCAGCGTCGCCAGGCGCCGGAACATGCCGACGCTGTTGACATGAAACCGCCCCCCGACCTCGACCTCAACGGTTTCTGCTTCCCGATGCAGGGTCCACTTGCCCGCCTTGGGAAAGCCCAGGCACTCGTGCTGCGCCAGGTCGACTGGATGCGCTGGCTCACCCGAGAGCTCCAGATAGCGCGGCGAGGCATAGGCCTGCACCGGCAGGCGGGCCAGCAGACGAGCGATCAAGCTCGAGTCCGCTGACTCGCCCATGCGGATCGCCACGTCGAATGGCTCGGTGACCAGGTCCACCCGTCGGGGCGTGAGGTCGAAATCAAAGGTGATGCCAGGGTAGCGCCGAGCGAACTCCGCAATCAGCGGCGCCATGTAGATGGTGGCGAAGTCCACCGGCAGCGACGCGCGCAGCATGCCGCTGGGCTGCGCCAGCATCTCACCCAGCTGCTCGTGAGCGATCCGCGCCTCGTCGACGATGCGCCGGCAGCGCTCGTAGTACAGCTGCCCGGCTTCGGTCAACTCGACCTTGCGTGTCGTGCGATGCAGGAGCCGCAGGCCGATGGCCTTCTCCAAGGCGTTGATCCGCCTGGACAGCGTCGAGTTCGGCACGCCCGTGGCGTCGGCCGCACGACGAAAGCTGCGCATATGGGCGACCTCGACGAACAAGGCCATGTCATTCAGCAGCTCCATCTGGATTGCGCCATTTTTGAATCAATGTTTGCCACTTTACCGTCTTTATCTCGTCGGTAGATTAATCAAAGATGCGTCCATCGCATTCGCAACCAAGGATTCACCATGAGCCGACTGCTCACCCCCGTTCGCATCGGCCGCTACATGGCGCCGAACCGCCTGGTCATGGCGCCGATGACCCGCTCGCGCGCCGACGCCGATGGCGTTCCCAGCGACCTGGCCGTCACCTACTACGCCCAGCGCGCCAGTGCCGGCCTGATCATTTCCGAAGGCGTGTTTCCGACCGGCATGGGCAAGGGCTATGTGCATACGCCTGGCATCGAAACCGAGGCCCAGGTGGCGGCCTGGAAGAAGGTGACCGAGGCCGTGCACGCCCGCGGCGGCCGCATCTTCATGCAGCTGATGCATTGCGGCCGGGTCTCGCATCCCTCGCTGCTCGATGGCGCAACGCCCGTGGCACCTTCGGCCATCAAGCCGCAGGGCCAGGCCTGGACCCCTGCCGGCCAAGTCGACTTCATCACGCCCCGCGAGCTGAACCTGGCCGAGATTGCCGGCGTGATTGACGACTACGCCCAGGCCACCCGCCGCGCCATCGACACGGGCTTCGACGGTGTGGAACTGCATGCAGCCTCCGGCTACCTGCCCGAGCAGTTCCTGTCTTCTGGCAGCAACCAGCGGCAAGATCAATACGGCGGCTCGGTCGAAGGGCGCGCGCGCTTCGTGCTGGAAGTGCTGGCCGCGATGGTGGCGCAGGCCGGGGCCGATCGGGTCGGCATCAAGATGTCGCCGGAGATGAACTACAACAGCATCATCGATGCTGCGCCCGAAGAAACCTACACCTATCTCGTCGACCAGCTGCGCGGCCGGGGCCTGGCCTATCTGCACGTCGCCCTATTCGGTGCGAAGGTCGACTACCACGCCCTGCTGCGTCCGCGCTTCGACGGCGCCTATCTGATCGGCGGGGGCCTGACCCAGGACAGCGCCGAAGGCGTGCTGGCCGAGGGCAAGGCCGACGCCACTGTCTTCGGCAGCGCCTTCCTCGCAAACCCCGACCTGCCGGAGCGCTTCCGCATGGGCGCCGCGCTCAACGCACCGGACCGCAGCACCTTCTTCGCGCCGCCTGCCGCCAAGGGGTACATCGACTATCCGGCGCTGGCTGTGGCCGAAGCCGCCTGAGGGCAAGTGTCATGACCACGACGGCCCGCATGCATCGCGCCAACCGGGGAAGCCATTTCCGGGCCTACGGCCTGCATGGCTCCGATCCAGCGCAGCTCGACCCCTTCCTGGGAATCGACCATGCCTGGATGAGCGCGCCGACCTTCCCGCCGCATCCGCACGCCGGCTTCTCCGCGGTGACCTACCTGTTCCTCGATTCGGAAACCGGCATCGCCAACCGCGATTCACAGGGCAACAGCACCCTGATCGAGCCGGGCGGCCTGCATTGGACCGCCGCCGGGCGCGGCGTGATCCACGAGGAGAATCCAGCGGTGCTGGGGAGTACCGTGCACCTGCTGCAGATCTTCGTCAACCTCCCCGAGGACCGTCAACGTGCCGCGCCGTTTGCGCTGAGCCTGGCGCCGCAGGACGTGCCGGTGGTTCAGCGCCCCGGAGTTCGGGTCCGTGTTCCCTTCGGCAGCTTTGGCGACGCGCACTCCCCGCTGGCACCGCCGACCAATGCCACCTTGCTGGACATCTCGCTGGAGGCCGGCGCTGAACTGGAGCTGCCATTGGCCGCGGGACAGCGAGCCTTCGTCATGCCGATCTTCGGCAGCGCACAGGTCAATGGCGAGCGCTTCGGCCTGGACGACCTCAGTGTCCCGATCCTTGCCGCCGCAACCGAGGCGACGACGCACAAGCTCGTCGCCCAGCCTGGCGGCGCCAAGGTCGCCGTGTTCATCGGCGAACCGCTGCACCAGCCCGTGCTTTCGAACGCACCGATGGCTTTTGCGAGCCAGGAGAGTCTGACCGCGGCCACTGCCGCTTACCACCGTGGCGACTTCGGGAGGCTTTGACAGGCCGCCACGCAGCCGGGGCATTCCTTGCCCCACGCCATTCACTACCCAGGAGATCCATCATCATGAAGTTTGAACGATTCACTGCCGACAACGCCGCCTTACTGCTGATCGACCATCAGGTCGGCACCATGCAACTGATCAAGAATATCGACCGCGAACTTGCGGCCAAGCAGTCGATTGCGCTGGCCAAGATGGCAAGAATTCTCGGCATGCCGGTCGTGATCACGTCCAGCCAGGAAGATCACGCGCAAGGCCCGATTCTTCCGAAGATCGCAGAAATCCTTCCCGAGGCGCACGCGGCACGGGTCAAGCGCCCCGGCGTGGTCAATGCGTGGGCCTATCCCGAGTTCCGCGATGCGGTGCTCGCCACTGGGCGCAAGAACCTGATCATGGCGGGCGTGACCACCGATGTTTGCCTCATCTTCCCGTCCATTGACGCTGCGCTCGAAGGCTTTGCCGTGCAAGCGGTGATGGATGCTTCGGGATCGCCGAGCGACCTTTCCGAAGAATTCTCCCGTCAACGGATGCACGATGCAGGCGTGGTGCTCACCGCCACCAATACGCTCATGGCAGAAATCGCACAGGACTGGTCCACGCCCGCCGGGCAACAACTGATCGGCCTCTTGTTCAGCGATGTGTTCCCGGCACTTGGTGCCGGCATCGCCTAAGCCACGCCAGGACCGCCGGCTCAGTGGGCGAAATCGCACAGGAGCCAGCGGTATCCCCGAGCTTTCTCCATGAGAACCACCCACCCTGAAATCACCGTCGTCGGCGGTTCCCTTGCTGGCCTCACCCTGGCGCTCGCTTGTGCAACAAGGGGCGTTCCTGTTCGTGTTGTCGAGCGCTCCGCCCGGCGCGCGCACGGTGGCGACAGCCTGAGCATCGATCTTGCGGCGCTTGCCGCGACGGTCGGTCACGATCCGCGTGCGCACCCGACATTGCCGGTCGTGCATGCCTATCGTGATCGCAGCTTGACAACGTGGCCGGCGCTGTACTCTTGGTTGTATGACCGGGCTGCTGAGGCACCAGGAATCACCCTCGAAGAAGGCAAGGCCGTCACTTCGGTCGCCGACCTTGGCGATCGAGTGCACCTGTCCCTTTCCGACGGAACGGAGGACGTTGCCGATGCGGTGATCGGCGCGGACGGCTATCACAGCATTGTTCGCCGGACGATTTCGCCAGACGTACCGCTGGCCCGCTATGCGGGCTATGTCGTGTGGCGAGGGCTCGTCGACGAACAAGCGCTCAAGCGCCCCGTCCCCTGGCCGTCGAATGGCGGACTATGGATAGAGTTTGTCGACGGGTATCGCTTGGTCGCCGCGGTGCTTCCCGGTCGCGACGGGTCGGTTGAAATCGGACGGCGCCAGGTCACCTTCGCATGGTTCGATGTGCATCAGCAGGAGTTGCTCCGCCGCACCAACAGCCTGACGGCGGACGGCCACCTCGTGAGAACACTCGGACGGGAGACGATTGATGACGACGTCAGGACAGAACTGCTTGCGCTCATCCCAAGGCTTTGGCCCACCGCATGGGCGGAGGCGGTGGCGGCCGGGGTGCGCTCGACACACGCACTGAGCGGAGCCCCGATCGCCGAGTACCGACCGGAACGCCTGGCACGTGGCGCACTGGCGATGGTGGGTGACGCCGCCCACGTCGTTTCACCGATGACAGGGAGCGGATTCGCTACCGGGGTGGAAGATGCAGCCGTGCTCGCCCAAATGCTGGCAGACCGGCGCGCAAGCGAACCCGTTGCTGCAGCTCTGGCCCGCTACGAGGCAGCACGACTGCCCTTCGTTCGCGGGCTGGTCAAGCATTCGAATCGCATCAGCGCCGACTATGTCCGCTATGCAGAAGCTGCCCGCGGTGAAGGGAGCCGCACCGGCCGCGCCTTGAACATGTCGAACCGGCCCGCCTCATCAAGGTACGCATCGTCGGAACCTGCCGTTGAGCGTGCGAGGTGACAAACAGAACGACCGGCTTTGGGAAAGGCCGGCGCGATCAATGCGCAGACTTCGGCCCTCGAAGCGCGCTTGCACTCAGGCGCAGGCAATCGATCATCTGGGTGGTTGCAGGTGATCGCCGACGCCCGCGCAGGGTGATGATGCCAACGGAGGGCAGTTCGATCGGCACCGGCACCGCGAGGATGCGGATGCCCTCCGTTTCGAACTGCTGCGCGACCGCATCGGCAACGAACCCGACGGCCGGGATGTCCCGCATGAAGCTCAGCGTGGCAAGAAAGGATGCCGTCTCCACAACGTTGGCGGGCGGCACCAGCTTGTGCCGATAGAACTGCTGGTTGAGCTTGACGCGCGAGGAGGCCCAGGGCGGCGGCATGACCCACGGCAGGCGTGCCAGCTCCGCCCAGGTGGGCTTTGTCCGCCGGCGCGCCAACGGATGGGCACGGTGCACCACGATGCGCATCGCTTCGCTGTAGAGGGCTTCGGTTTCCAGGTCGGGCGATGCGTAGCCTGGCTCCAGACGACCGACGATCAAGTCCAGTTCGCCCACGCGCAGCCTGGGCAAGAGGCGGGTGAGGTCGCCCTCCTCCACCATCACCGTGGTCAGTTCGCTGCGGTCCTTGAGGGCGCGCACCGCGTGCACCAGCAACTCCGGGGTCGCGACGACCATGGCCCCGACATTCACGCGCCCGGCCGCTCCGGAGGCGACTGCGGCAATCTCTTCGCGCGTGCGCTGGTAGTCGGCCAGCACCGCCCTTGCGAAGCGCACCACCGTTTCGCCGTAAGCGGTGGGCTCGGTGCCCCGCGTCGAGCGCAGGAAGAGCTGCAGCTCGAACATCCGCTCGATCTCCACCAGCATCTTGGAGATCGCAGGCTGGGTGACCGACAGGAACTCCGCGGCGCGGCCGAGGTGCCTGAACTGGTCGAGCGCCACCAGCAACTGGAGGTGACGCAGCTTGAGGTTGGAGCGCAGCACACGGTCTATGTCGGCCATGGGCACAGCATAACCAACTCCTCATGAAGCCAGTCCCTTATTTCATTGGTAGCTCATGCCTTCCCGTTTGACAATGCACCCAGCCACCAACGACAGGAGACAAACACGATGCAAACATCCCGCCGCCAATTCGTGCTCGGAAGCCTCGGCGCAGCCGCGCTTTCCGTCCCGGCCTTTCGTGCAGCGCACGCCGCGGCCTACCCGGAACGCCCGATCACCTTCATCTGCCCCTGGCCCGCCGGCGGCACGGCCGACGTGACCATGCGGGCGCTGTGCGCAGCCGCGGCCAAGGAGCTCGGCCAATCGGTGGTGGTGGACAACAAGGCCGGTGCCTCCGGCATGATCGGCTTGAAGGCCTTGGCCAGCGCCCGCCCCGATGGCTACACCATTGGCCAGATTCCGATCTCCGTGACGCGATTCGCACAGCTGGGAACCGTCCAGCTCGATCCGCTCAAGGACCTGAGCTATATCGCGCGCGTCTCGGGCCAGACCTTCGGCATCGCGGTGCGTGCCGATGCGCCTTGGAAGACGCTGAAGGACCTGGTGGCGGACGCCAAGGCCAATCCCGAGAAGATCACCTATTCCACCGCCGGGATCGGCGGTGCGACCCATGTCGGCATGGAGGAATTCGCCATGGCGGCGGGCGTCAAGTTCCACGCGATTCCCTACAAGGGCGGCTCCGAAGCGCTTCAGGGCCTGCTCGGCGGGCAGGTGGACGTGCTGGCCGACTCCAGTTCCTGGGCACCGCAGGTCAAGGCGGGCAAGCTGCGGCTGCTGGCCACATGGGGCGAGCAGCGCACGCGCGAGTTCAAGGACGTTCCCACGCTGAAGGAGTCCGGCTACAACGTGGTGGTCGACGCGCCCAACGGCGTCGGTGCACCCAAGGGACTGCCCCCCGAGATCGCCGCGCGCCTGCGGGCCGCCTTCAAGGTGGCTGCTGCGGGCCCGGAGTTCGCGGAGGCTTGCGCCCGCATCGACGCGCCGCTCATGTACCTGGACGGTCCCGACTACGTCCGCTACGTCAGCGCCGTCTACGACAAGGAAACGCAACTCATCGAG
>DATILH010000120.1:0-18883 GCA_035476655.1 Variovorax sp. | reverse complement strand
CGACAATCCGAACAAGCCCTACGACATGAAGGAGCTGATCGTCAAAGCCGTCGACGATGGCGACTTTTTCGAGATCCAGCCGGAGTACGCGAAGAACATCATCGTCGGCTTCGGCCGCATGGAAGGCCAGACGGTCGGCATGGTCGCCAACCAGCCGCTGGTGCTGGCGGGCTGCCTGGACATCAAGAGCTCCATCAAAGCGGCGCGCTTCGTGCGCTTTTGCGATGCCTTCAACATCCCGGTCCTCACCTTTGTCGACGTGCCCGGCTTCATGCCCGGCACGAG
Organism: Variovorax sp.; assembly: GCA_035476655.1. GTDB lineage: Bacteria > Pseudomonadota > Gammaproteobacteria > Burkholderiales > Burkholderiaceae_C > Variovorax. The sequence continues at coordinate 18,598 of DATILH010000120.1, read as the reverse complement.
CCAGGAGTATGGCGGCATCATCAAGCACGGCGCCAAGCTGCTGTACGCCTACGCCGAATGCACGGTGCCCAAGATCACCGTCATCACCCGCAAGGCCTACGGCGGCGCCTACGACGTGATGGCCTCCAAGCACCTGCGCGGCGACGTCAACCTGGCCTGGCCGCGCGCCGAGATCGCGGTGATGGGGGCCAAGGGCGCGGTGGAGATCATCTTCCGCGAGGACAAGAACGACCCCGCGAAGCTGGCCGCCCGCGAGGCCGAATACAAGGCCCGCTTCGCCAACCCCTTCGTGGCGGGCGCCCGTGGCTACATCGACGACGTGATCCTGCCGCACGAGACGCGCAAGCGCATCTGCCGCTCGCTCGTGATGCTGCGCGACAAGAAGCTCGACAACCCGTGGCGCAAGCACGGGAACATCCCCCTCTGAGCTCGGAGAAGAAGAACATGTTCAAGAAGATCCTGATTGCCAACCGCGGCGAAATCGCCTGCCGCGTCATTCAAACCGCCAAGAAGATGGGCATCCGGACGGTGGCCGTGTATTCGGACGCCGACAAGGACTCGCGCCACGTCGAGCTGGCCGACGAGGCGGTGCACATCGGCGCTGCGCCCAGCCGCGAGAGTTATCTGCAGGCGGACCGCATCATCGCGGCCTGCAAGCAGACGGGCGCCGAGGCGGTGCACCCGGGCTACGGCTTCCTGTCGGAGAACGAGGCCTTCGCCAAGAAGGTGGAAGAAGAGGGCATCGCCTTCATCGGCCCCAAGCACTATTCGATCGCCGCCATGGGCGACAAGATCGCCTCCAAGAAGCTGGCCAACGAGGCCAAGGTCAACACCATTCCCGGCTGGAACGACGCCATCGAAACGGCAGAGCGCGCGGTCGAGATCGCCAAGGACATCGGCTACCCGGTGATGATCAAGGCCTCGGCTGGCGGCGGCGGCAAGGGCCTGCGCGTGGCTTTCAACGACAAGGAGGCCTTCGAGGGCTTCACGTCCTGCCGCAACGAGGCGCGCAACAGCTTCGGCGATGACCGCGTGTTCATCGAGAAGTTCGTCGAGGAGCCGCGCCACATCGAGATCCAGGTGCTGGGCGACTCGCACGGCAACGTGATCTACCTGAACGAACGCGAATGCTCGATCCAGCGCCGCCACCAGAAGGTGATCGAGGAAGCGCCGTCCCCCTTCATCAGCGAGGAAACGCGAAAGGCCATGGGCGAGCAGGCCGTGGCGCTGGCCAAGGCGGTGAGGTACCAGAGCGCCGGCACGGTGGAGTTCGTGGTCGGCAAGGACCAGAGCTTCTACTTCCTGGAGATGAACACCCGCCTGCAGGTGGAGCATCCGGTCACCGAGTGCATCACCGGGCTGGACTTGGTCGAGCTGATGATTCGCGTCGCCGCCGGCGAGGCATTGCCGCTGCAACAGGCCGATGTCAAGCGCAACGGCTGGGCGATCGAGTGCCGCATCAACGCGGAAGACCCCTTCCGCAACTTCCTGCCTTCCACCGGCCGCCTGGTGAAGTTCCAGCCGCCGGCCGAAAGCATGTTCGCCGCCGACACCGAACATCTGAATGGCGTGCGGGTGGATACCGGCGTCTACGACGGCGGTGAGATCCCGATGTACTACGACTCGATGATCGCCAAGCTCATCGTGCACGGCCGCGATCGCACTGATGCGATTGCCAAGATGCGCGAGGCTCTCAATGGCTTCGTGATCCGCGGTGTGTCCAGCAACATCCCCTTCCAGGCCGCGCTGCTGGCGCATCCCAAGTTCGTGGCAGGCGACTTCAACACCGGCTTCATTGCCGAGCACTACGGCAAGGGCTTCCATGCCGAGGACGTGCCGCACCGCGAGCCCGACTTCCTGCTGGCGCTGGCCGCCTTCATGCATCGCCGCTACCGTGCGCGGGCTTCCGGCATCAGCGGGCAGTTGAATGGCCACGGCGTGAAGGTCGGCGAGAAGTTCGTCGTGGCTACGCTGGGCGAAGGCGGCAAGCAGTCGCACGCCGAAGTCTCGGTGACCGACTTCGAGGGCGCCACCGGCTCCAGCGCGGTGACCGTGAATGGCAAGACCTACCAGATGAGCAGCAAGGCCACCTTGGGCGCGATCTGCGTGCGCGGTTCGGTCAATGGCCAGCCTTTCACCGCCCAGGTGGAGCGCGGCGCCGGCAAGAACCCGCTGGCGCTGCGTGTGGCGCATGACGGCACGCAGGTCGAGGCGATGGTGCTGTCGCTGCTGGGTGCGCGCCTGCTCGCGCTGATGCCCTACAAGGCGCCACCGGATCTGAGCAAGTACCTGATGTCGCCCATGCCCGGCCTGCTGGTCGAGGTGTCGGTGCAGCCGGGCCAGCAGGTGCAGGCCGGCGAGAAGCTCGCGGTGATCGAGGCGATGAAGATGGAGAACGTGCTGTTCGCGTCGCAGGACGGCGTGGTGGGCAAGATCGCAGCCGCCAAGGGCGAGTCGCTGGCGGTGGACCAGGTCATCCTGGAGTTCGTCTGATGGGGGCCAACGATCTGACGCAGACCATCTCGCTGCACCGGCCGGCGAAGGCAGCGCAGGCCGCCGGCCCCTGGTCGGTTGAAGCGGTGCAGGCGCTGCTCGACAAGCCGCTGATGGACTTGCTGTTCGAGGCGCAAACGGTGCACCGCCAGCATTTCCCCGAAGGCGACATCGAGCTGGCGACCTTGCTGTCGGTCAAGACTGGCGGCTGCCCCGAGAACTGCGGCTACTGCCCGCAGTCGGCCGAGTTCGACACCGGCGTCAAGGCACAGAAGCTCATGGAGGTCGACGAGGTGCTGCGCGCTGCGCAGGCTGCCAAGGAGGCGGGCGCCACGCGCTTTTGCATGGGCGCCGCCTGGCGCGCCCCCAAGGACCGCGACGTCGAGAAGGTGGCGGTGCTGGTCGAGGCGGTGAAGGGCCTGGGGCTTCAGACCTGCGCCACGCTGGGCATGCTGGAGCCGCAGCAGGCGCAGCAGCTCAAGGCGGCCGGCCTCGACTACTACAACCACAACCTGGATACGGCCCCCGAGTACTACACCGACATCGTCGACACCCGCAGCTACCAGGACCGGCTCGACACCCTGGCCAATGTGCGCGCTGCCGGCATCAGCGTGTGCTGCGGCGGCATCGTCGGCATGGGCGAGCAGCCGGTGCACCGCGCCGGCCTGATCGCGCAACTGGCCAACCTCGATCCGTATCCCGAATCGGTGCCCATCAACAGCCTGGTGCGTGTGCCTGGCACGCCGCTGGCCGACTCCGAGCCCATCGATCCCTTCGACTTCGTGCGCATGATCGCGGTGGCGCGCATCACCATGCCCACGGCGCGCGTTCGCCTCTCGGCCGGCCGCCAGCAGTTGGGTGATGCGGTGCAGGCGCTGTGCTTCATGGCCGGCGCCAATTCCATCTTCTATGGCGACAAGCTGCTGGTCACCGGCAATCCCGACGTCGAGGCCGACGTTCAACTGCTCGCCAAACTGGGCCTGAGGGCCCGCCGCAGCCAGGATCAGGAGGCCTGCGCATGATGAACAATACGACACGCCCCTTCCAGGTGCTGGGCATCCAGCAGATTGCCATCGGCGGGCCCGACAAGCTGCGCCTGCAGAAGCTCTGGGTCGAGATGCTCGGCCTGGAAGTCACCGGCACCTTCCGCAGCGAGCGCGAGAACGTCGACGAGGATATCTGCGCTATCGGCAGCGGCCCCTTCAAGGTCGAGGTCGACCTGATGCAGCCGCTGGACCCCGAGAAAAAGCCGGCGGTGCACACCACGCCGCTCAACCACATCGGCTTGTGGATCGACGATCTGCCCAAGGCGGTGGAGTGGCTGACGGCGCAAGGCGTGCGATTCGCGCCGGGCGGCATCCGCAAGGGGGCTGCCGGCTTCGACATCTGCTTCCTGCATCCCAAGGCCAGCGAGGAGTTTCCGATCGCGGGCGAGGGCGTGCTGATCGAACTGGTACAGGCGCCGCCCGAAGTGACGGCGGCCTTCAGCGCGCTGGCCGCGCGCTGAGCGCCTTGCGGCGCGCCGGGCCCTTGGCGTCCGGGCGTTGCGGCGGCAGCATCGGCTGGTGCTCGCGCTCGACGTTCAGGATGATCGAGGTGGCGGTCTCGGTGAGCAGGCAGAACTTCGACACCACGGCGTCGAGGTGGCTCACATCCATCACAGCGATCTCCAGCAGCCAGCTGTCTTCACCGGTCAGGTTGTAGGCGTTGACGCATTCGGGCGTCTGCTGCACCAGTTTCACGACGCGCGCATAGTCGGCGCGGCCCACGCGAACCATGGCGCGTATGGCATAGCCGAGCTTGTCCAGGTTCACCGTCGCCCGGTAGCCGCTGATGACGCCGGCCGTCTCGAGCTTGCGCACCCGCTCGGTCACGGCCGGCTGGCTCAGGTGTACGCGGCGGCCCAACTCGGCCATGGACAGGCGGGCATCGGCCTGCAGTTCGGCCAGGATGCGGGTGTCGTGGGTATCCAGCGGCGCGTTCAAGGCGGTGTTCATGAATTTGCTGTGAATCAACGGCATTCTGGCGCCAGAACCGTTGAGTTCGCATGGCTGGACCGAGATGGCCTTCATACCATTTCTGGCTATGAACACCCTGTCCCGCCCCGTCAATGGCACACCGCGCTTTCCAGGCATCGGCCTGCCTCCCCTGGTCCTGCTGTGCCTGGCCGCCACCTGGGTGGTGTGGGGCTCGACCTACCTGGCGATCAAGTACGCCTTGCTGAGCTTTGCGCCCTTTCTACAGATGGGCACGCGCTTCCTGGTGGCCGGCGCCCTGCTGGCCGCGTGGATGCGCTGGCGCGGTGCGCCCTGGCCGACGCGTGTGCAATGGCGCAACGCGTTGATCGTTGGCGGCTTGATGCTGGGCGGCGGCATGGGTGGCGTGGCCCAGGCCGAGACCTCGGTGGGCTCCGGCCTGGTGGTCGCCTTCATTGCGGTGGTGCCCTTGATGATCGCGCTCCTGAACCTGTTCTGGGGCGTGGTCCCGCGGCGCCTCGAGGCGCTTGGCATCGCGCTGGGTCTTGCGGGTGTAGTGATGCTGACCCAGGGCAGTGGCTTCCAGGCCTCGCCGGCCGGGCTGGTGGCCATTGCGTTGGCCTGCCTGTGCTGGTCCCTCGGCAGCGTGCTGAGCCAGCGCAGCACGCCATTGGCCCAGGGCGCGATGGGCTTCGCCAGCGAAATGATCTGCGGCGGTGCGCTGCTGATGCTGATGTCCGGGCTGACCGGCGAGCGTTGGGTCTGGCCACTGCAGCCGGTGGCACTGGCCGCCTGGGCCTACCTGGTGGTGTTCGGCTCGTTGATCGCCTTCAACGCCTACATGGTGCTGCTGGCGCGCGCGCCAGCCTCGCTGGCGGCAAGCTACACCTTCGTCAATCCGGTGATCGCGATGCTGCTGGGCGTCGGCATCGCAGGCGAAACGGTGACGCGCTACGAGTGGTACGCCGTCGCCGTGGTGCTGGCCGGGGTGCTGCTTCTTCTGTGCAAGCGCCCGGCCTGAGGGGCGCTCAGGCGCCGGGTCGGCGCCAGAAGGCGAGGGTGGCGGCCAGTGCCCACATGCCGGCGGCGCAGCCGCGGTTCAGGCGCTGCAGGCTGCGCCGCGACATCCAGCGCATCGCCTGCGTGCCGGCACCTGCGTAAGCCAGCATGATGCAGGCGTCCAGGCCGATGAAGATCGCGCCCAGCACGAGGTACTGCGGGCCCTGCGGCAGCGCGGTGTCGATGAACTGCGGCAGGAAGGCGGCGAAGAACAGCACCGATTTCGGATTCGACAGCGCCACCGTCAGGCTGCGCGTGAGCGCGAGGCGGCCTTGCGGCTCGTTGTCAGGCGCGGCCAGGGCCGCCGCCACATCGGTCGCCGGGCTGCGCCACAGCTTGATGCCGAGCCAGGCCAGATAGATCACGCCGGCCACGCGCAGCGCGTTGAACAGCCATTCGGAAGCCGCCAGCAGGGATCCCAGGCCCAGTGCCACGGCGGCAATCACCACGCTGCTGCCGAGCAAGGCGCCCAGCATGCCCCACTTGGCGCGCTGCATGCCGCCGGAAATGCCGTTGGACAGGGCGAGCAGCATGGTCGGGCCGGGGGTGACGGCCAACACGAAGGAAGCGGCCGCGTAGAGCAGCAAGGTATGGGTGTTCAAGACTTGACTCCGGGGATGCGGGCGCGAGCCTTGGCGAGTGCCGCTTCGATCACCGCGCGCTTGCGGGCCGCGGCGTCGTCGGCCGGCGGCGTTTGAAGTTCTTCGGTCGCGCCCTCGGGCTCGGCGGACTTGGCGCCATATCGTGCCTTGTGCAGCGCATAGCGCGCCCGCGCCGCGCCGGCCTGTTCGTCGGACCAGGCCTGCCAGCCGCTGCGCCCCGGCGTCGCCGCTTCCATGGAAATGCAGTCGACCGGGCACACCGGGATGCACAGCTCGCAGCCGGTGCAGTGCGGCTCGATCACGGTGTGCATGTGCTTGTTGATGCCCAGGATGGCATCGGTCGGGCAGGCTTCCAGGCACAGGGTGCAGCCGATGCACCAGTGCTCGTCGATCACTGCCAGGGCCCGCGGACCCTCGGTGCCGAATTCGGCACCCAGCGGCTTCACCGGGCGGCCGGTGATGCGGGCCAGGCGTTCGATGCCTTCGGCGCCGCCCGGCGGGCATTGATGGATGTCGGCCTCGCCCTCGGCGATGGCCGCCGCGTAGGCCGCGCAATCCGCGTAGCCGCAACGCGTGCACTGCGTCTGCGGCAGTGCGTTGTTGATCCGCTCGGCCAGGGAAAGCATGGCGGCGGCGTCAGCCCCGCGTTGCGGCCGCCTTCTTGCGCGGCACTGCGGCAGCCTGGCGGGCGGGGCGCGCGACGCTCTTGCGTGCCGCCACGGCCGTGCGCGTGCGCGGCTTGGGTTGTTGCGTGCCGGCGCGCACCGTGTCCTCGGAACTCACGGCAACGCGGCTGCTGCGGTGCTTCTGCGGCTGGTCGTGCGCGGTGATGAAGGCCTTCACCTCGGGATAGACCATGTCGCGCCAGCGGCGGCCGCTGAAGATGCCGTAGTGCCCGGCACCCTGCACCTCGAGGTGCTTGCGCTTGGCCGCCTGGATGCCGGTGCACAACTCATGGGCTGCTTCGGTCTGGCCGGAGCCCGAGATGTCGTCGAGCTCGCCCTCGATGGTCAGCATGGCGCTGCCGCGGATGTCCTGCGGTCGCACGCGCTCGATCTCGCCCTCCGGGTTCTTCACGTCCCAGGTGCCATGCACCAGGTCGAAGTCCTGGAACACGGTGCGGATGGTTTCGAGGTAATAGTCCGCATCCATGTCGAGCACGGCGTTGTACTCGTCGTAGAAATTGCGATGCGCCTCGGCGCTGGCATCGTCGCCCTTGATCAGGTCCTTGAAGTAGTCGTAGTGGCTCTTCGCGTGGCGATCCGGGTTCATCGCGACGAAACCGGTGTGCTGCAGGAAGCCCGGATAGACACGCCGGCCTTCGCCTGGAAAGCCATGCGGCACGCGGTAGATGACATGGTTCTCGAACCACTCGAAGCTCTTGTTCATCGCCAGGTTGTTCACCGCCGTGGGCGACTTGCGAGCATCGATGGGGCCGCCCATCATGGTCATCGACAGCGGCAGCGCCTCGCCGCGGCTGGCCATCAGCGAAATGGCGGCCAGCACCGGCACGGTGGGCTGGCACACGCTGATGACGTGGCAATGGCCGTATTCGCCTTGCAGATGGCGCACGAACTCCTCGACATAGTTGACGTAGTCGTCGAGGTGGAACTTGCCTTCCGACAATGGGACGGTGCGCGCGTTCTTCCAGTCGGTGATGTAGACCTTGTGGTCCTGCAGCATGGTGCGCACCGTGTCGCGCAGCAGGGTGGCGTAGTGGCCCGACAGCGGCGCCACGATCAGGACCACCGGTTGCGCCTTCAGCACCGACAGCGTGTGCGGGTCGTCGGTGAAGCGCTTGAAGCGGCGCAGCTCGCAAAAGGGCTTGTCAAGTTCGACGGCTTCCTGGACGACGACGTCGTCGCCGTCGACCTTGACCGTCTTGATGCCGAATTCCGGCTTCTCATAGTCCTTGCCGAGGCGATACAGCAGGTCGTAGCCGGCGGCGACCCGCTGCGACATCGGCAACTGGCTGAAGCCGGAGCCGGCGCCGAACAGCTTGGAGGCCGCTTGGGCAAAGTCGGCAAACGGTTCCATCAAGGAACGTTGCGCTTCGTAAAGTTGGTACAGCATCTTGGAGACCTTTGATTTTCGCTGCAGTGCAATATATCAGCGGGCAACCTCTTGAAACACGCGAATGTTCCCTACGGGACTACCGAAATGTCTCCACTTTGTGAACGCGCCGTAGCGCGTCCACTAGTTCACAAACTTAAAGAACTTTAGCGATGCTCTGGCAAACGTAGTCGATGTTCTTGCTGTTCAGGGCTGCCACGCACATGCGGCCGGTGTCGGTGCCATAGACACCGAACTCGTTGCGCAGGCGCACCATCTGGTCCTTGGTCAGTCCCGAATAGCTGAACATGCCGATCTGCTGGATGATGAAGCTCATGTCGCGCTGCACGCCGGCCGCCTTCAGGCCATCCACCAGCTTCTGGCGCATCGCCTTGATGCGCACGCGCATCTCGGCCAGTTCCTTTTCCCAGACGGCGCGGCGAGCGGGGTCGTTCAGCACCGCGGCCACCACCGCGCCGCCGTGGATCGGCGGGTTGCTGTAGTTGGTGCGGATGGCGATCTTCAGCTGCGACAGCACGCGGCTGGCTTCATCCTTGTCGGCGCACAGCACCGACAGGGCGCCGACGCGCTCGCCATACAGGCTGAAGCTCTTGGAAAACGAGGTCGAGACGAAGAAGCTCAGGCCGGCCTTGACGAACTTGCCGATCACCGCGCCGTCTTCGGCGATGCCGTAGCCGAAGCCCTGGTAGGCCATGTCGAGGAAGGGCACCAGGTTCTTGGCGCGCACGACGCCGATCACCTGGTCCCACTGCTCGGACGTGATGTCGTAGCCGGTCGGGTTGTGGCAGCAGGCGTGCAGCACGACGATGGTGCCGGCCGGGGCTGCTCCCAGGGCTTCCAGCATGCCGTCGAAGTTCACGCCGAGCTTTTGCGCGTCGTAGTAGGGGTAGGTCTCGACCGGGAAGCCGGCGTTGGTGAACAGGGCGCGGTGGTTTTCCCAACTCGGGTCGCTGATCAGCACCTTGGAGTTCGGGTTGATCTTCTTCAGGAAGTCGGCGCCGACCTTCAGGCCGCCAGTGCCGCCGATGGCCTGCACGGTGGCGACGCGGCCGGCATTCACCGGCTCGCTGTCAACGCCGAACACCAGGCCCTTCACCGCGCTGTCGTAGGCGGCGATGCCGTCGATCGGCAGGTAGCCGCGGGCGCTGGGCGCCTTCATCATGTCCGCTTCGGCCGCCTTCACGCATTCCAGCAGCGGCAGCTTGCCGTTGTCGTCGTAATAGACGCCCACGCCCAGGTTGACCTTGTTCGGATTGGTATCGGCAGCGTATTGCTCGTTGAGGCCAAGAATCGGGTCGCGCGGCGCCATTTCGACGGCGTTGAACATAGACATGGTGGAAAAAGTCCTTTGGGTGGTCGGATCGCCCGGGCTCGCGGCCGGGTCTCTTGCGAACTGGCGGCTGGGTTTAACCTATCCAGTTCCCTTGAATTTTACCGTTCGCCACACACGTTATGCGGGAACACCCTATGTCCGAGCCTTCCGAAGTCCTGACCGCCTCTCCCGCCACCGGTACCGTGGGGCCCGTGAAGCCGGGCGAGTTCGTCAAATTTCCCGACTCGCCCTTCGAGCTGTACCAGCCCTATCCGCCGGCCGGAGACCAGCCGGGCGCCATCGACGCGCTGGTCGAGGGGGTGAAAGACGGCGAGGTCTACCAGACCCTCCTGGGCGTGACCGGCTCCGGCAAGACCTACACCATGGCCAACGTCATCGCCCGACTGGGCCGGCCGGCGATCGTGTTCGCGCCCAACAAGACTCTGGCGGCGCAGCTCTACAGCGAATTTCGCGAGTTCTTCCCGAAGAACGCGATCGAGTACTTCGTCAGCTACTACGACTACTACCAGCCCGAGGCCTACGTGCCGCAGCGCGACCTGTTCATCGAGAAGGACAGCTCGATCAACGAGCACATCGAGCAGATGCGCCTGTCGGCCACCAAGAGCGTGCTGGAGCGGCGCGACACCATCATCGTGGCCACGGTGAGCGCCATCTACGGCATCGGCACCCCGGAGGACTACACGCAGATGCGCTTCATCATGCGGGTGGGCGACAAGATCGGCCAGCGCGACGTGATCGGCCGGTTGATCCGCATGCAGTACACCCGCAACGAGCAGGACTTCGCGCGCGGCACCTTCCGCGTGCGCGGCGACACCATCGACGTGTTCCCGGCCGAGCACAGCGAGCTGGCGATCCGCATCGAGTTGTTCGACGACGAGGTGGAGACGCTTTCGCTCTTCGACCCGCTCACCGGCAAGATCCGCCAGAAGATCCCGCGCTTCACCATCTACCCCTCCAGCCACTACGTGACGCCGCGCGACAAGGTGCTGAACGCGGTGGAGACCATCAAGCTGGAACTGGACAGCCGGCTGAAGGAGCTGCTGGCCGGCGGCAAGCTGGTGGAAGCCCAGCGCCTGGAGCAGCGCACCCGCTTCGACCTGGAGATGCTGGCCGAGATCGGCCACTGCAAGGGCATCGAGAACTACTCGCGCCATCTATCGGGCGCCGCGCCGGGCGAGCCGCCCGCCACGCTGACCGACTACATGCCCAAGGACGCGCTGATGTTCCTGGACGAGAGTCACCAGATGATCGGGCAGCTCAACGCCATGTACAGCGGCGACCGTTCGCGCAAGACCACGCTGGTGGAGTATGGCTTCCGGCTGCCCTCGGCGATGGACAACCGGCCGCTGAAGTTCGAGGAGTTCGAGACGCGCATGCGCCAGTGCATCTTCGTCTCGGCCACCCCGGCCGACTACGAGAAGCAGCATGCCGGCCAGGTGGTGGAGCAGTTGGTGCGGCCCACGGGCCTGATCGACCCCGAGGTCGAGGTGCGCCCGGCCACGCACCAGGTGGACGACGTGTTGCAGGAGATCCGCATCCGCGTCGAGAAGAACGAGCGGGTGCTGATCACCACCTTGACCAAGCGCATGGCCGAGCAGCTCACCGACTACCTGAGCGACAACGGCGTCAAGGTGCGCTATCTGCACAGCGATGTCGACACAGTGGAGCGGGTCGAGATCCTGCGCGACCTGCGTCTTGGGGCATTCGACGTGCTGGTGGGCATCAACCTGCTGCGCGAGGGCCTGGACATCCCGGAGGTGTCGCTGGTGGCCATCCTCGATGCCGACAAGGAAGGCTTCCTGCGCGCCGAGCGTTCGCTGATCCAGACCATCGGCCGCGCCGCGCGCAACCTGAATGGCAAGGCCATCCTCTATGCCGATCGCATGACCGAGTCGATGAAGAAGGCCATCGGCGAAACGGAACGCAGGCGCGCCAGGCAGGTCCTGCACAACGAGCAGCACGGCATCACGCCGCGCAGCATCGTCAAGCAGGTGCGCGACCTGATCGACGGCGTCTACAGCGAGAAGAGCGGCAAGGAAGCGGCCAAGCTGGAGCTGGAGCGCGCCAAGGTCGAGGACATGAGCGAGAAGGACATCTCGCGCGAGATCAAGCGGCTGGAAAAGCAGATGCTGGAGCACGCCCGCAACCTCGAATTCGAGAAGGCGGCTCGTGTTCGCGACCAGCTGGCGCTGCTGCGCGAGCAGGCTTTTGGTGCTGTGGTGCACGACAACATTTCGGTACTTTCACCCGGGCAATAGGCGATTGAGCGCCCCAATGGCGGCCATTGGACTTTCCATTGGTGTTTACCCGGGACCGCTTTGGGGTTTCTGCTATACTTGACTCAATTACTCAACAACAAAAGAACTTCGCGATGAAGGGCCGGCTCCAACGTACTGGGTCTCCAGTACCGCGATCAGCCGGTAAGGGCGGAGACGAGGTCACCAGAGTCACAAATTCCGGTGTCGTTTCAACGGTAAGCACATAAGGAGCTTGCGATGCGTCTCACTACCAAAGGCCGTTTTGCGGTCACAGCCATGATCGATCTGGCACTGCGCCAGAACACCGGTCCGGTCACGCTCGCCGCAATCAGCCAGCGGCAGCAGATTTCTCTTTCCTATCTCGAGCAGCTGTTCGGCAAGCTTCGCCGTCATGAGCTGGTCGAGTCGACGCGCGGTCCTGGCGGCGGTTATTCCCTGGGACGCAAGGCGTCGGAAATCACCGTGGCCGACATCATCGTCTCGGTCGACGAGCCGATCGATGCCACCCAGTGCGGCGGCAAGGAAAACTGCCTGGGCGAAGCCGGCCGTTGCATGACACACGAGCTGTGGGCCTCGCTGAACCAGCGCATGGTCGAGTTCCTGGATTCGGTCACCCTGCAAAAGCTGGTGGACGACCAACTCGCCAAGGGCGTCACCATCGAGAACAAGCCGGCCGTCAAGCGCGCCATCTCGGCGCAGCCGGTGGTCAAGCCGATCCGCGTGAACGCGCCGAACTCGGTGTTCGCACTGGGCAACGTTTTCGCCAAGTCCTGAGCCAGCAGCGGCCCCGGCACGGCAACGTCCGGGGCCTGCGTTTCTTCGAGCAAATATTTACCCCACGCCAGCACGAGCCAGCCATGGACGTCACTCCACATTTCCCGATCTATCTCGACTATGGCGCCACCACGCCGGTTGATCCGCGCGTGGTCGACGCGATGATTCCCTGGTTGCGCGAGCACTTCGGCAACCCGGCGTCGCGTAGCCATGCCTGGGGTTGGGAGGCGGAAGAGGCGGTCGAGAAAGCGCGTGGCTACGTGGCTGAACTGATCGGCGCCGACCCGCGCGAGATCGTCTGGACCTCCGGTGCCACCGAATCGAACAACCTGGCGCTGAAGGGCGCGGCCCACTTCTACAAGGGCAAGGGCAAGCACCTGATCACGGTCAAGACCGAGCACAAGGCCGTGCTCGACACGATGCGCGAACTGGAGCGTCAGGGCTTCGAAGTCACCTACATGGACGTCGAGGCCAACGGCCTGCTCGACCTTGACAAGTTCAAGGCGGCAATCCGCCCTGACACCATCCTGGCCAGCGTGATGTTCGTGAACAACGAGATCGGCGTGGTGCAGGACGTGGTCGCGCTGGGCAATGCCTGCCGAGAGAAGGGCGTGATCTTCCATGTCGATGCGGCGCAGGCCACCGGCAAGCTCGAGATCGACGTGACCAAGCTGCCCATCGACCTGATGAGCCTGGCCTCGCACAAGACCTACGGCCCCAAGGGCATCGGCGCCCTGTACGTGCGCCGCAAGCCCCGCGTGCGCCTGGAGGCCCAGATGCACGGCGGCGGCCATGAGCGCGGCATGCGTTCGGGCACGCTGCCCACGCACCAGATCGTCGGCATGGGCGAGGCCTTCCGCATCGCCAAGGAAGAAATGGCGCAGGAAAACGCCAAGGCACGCGCCCTGCAAAAGCGCCTGCTCGACGGCCTCAAGGACATCGAACAGGTGTTCGTCAACGGCCACCTCGAGCACCGCGTGCCGCAGAACCTGAACATCAGCTTCAACTTCGTCGAAGGCGAATCGCTGATCATGGGCGTCAAGGGCCTGGCGGTGTCGTCCGGCTCGGCCTGCACCTCGGCCAGCCTGGAGCCCAGCTACGTGCTGCGCGCGCTGGGCCGTAGCGATGAACTGGCTCACAGCAGCCTGCGCATGACCATCGGCCGCTTCACGACCGAAGAAGAGATCGACTACGCCGTCGACACCATCAAGAAGAACGTGCACAAGCTGCGCGAACTCAGCCCCCTGTGGGAGATGTACCAGGACGGCATCGACCTGAGCACCATCCAGTGGGCTGCCCACTGAAGAGACCGACACGAGGAACACACCATGGCTTATTCTGAAAAGGTCGTAGACCACTACGAAAACCCCCGCAACGTCGGCTCCTTCGAAAAGGGCGACGAGACGGTTGGCACCGGCATGGTGGGCGCGCCCGCCTGCGGCGACGTGATGAAGCTGCAGATCAAGGTGAACCCGCTCACCGGCGTCATCGAAGACGCGCGCTTCAAGACCTATGGCTGCGGCTCGGCGATTGCCTCCAGCTCGCTGGTGACCGAATGGGTCAAGGGCAAGACGCTCGACCAGGCGGCTGCGCTCAAGAACAGCCAGATCGCCGAAGAGCTCGCCCTGCCGCCCGTGAAGATCCACTGCTCGATCCTCGCCGAAGACGCGATCAAGGCCGCCGTCGACGACTACAAGAAGAAGCATTCCCACTGATCTGCCAATGAGCCTCACGTCCACCTCATCGCCCGCGTTCGAGGAGCCTGCGCAGGGCTCGATGGATGACGCGCCTTCGTCCGTTACGGCTAAGTCGGTCAAGATGACGGACGCCGCCGCGCGCCACGTCAATCGCTACCTGTCCAAGCGCGGCAAGGGCGTGGGTGTGCGCCTGGGCGTCAAGACCACGGGTTGCTCGGGCCTGGCCTACAAGCTCGAGTACGTGGACGAGATCGCCCCGGAAGACGTCGTCTTCGAAGACCACGGCATCAAGATCCTGGTCGACCCCAAAAGCCTGGCCTACATCAGCGGCACCGAGCTCGACTTCGTGCGCGAAGGCCTCAACGAAGGCTTCCGGTTCAACAACCCGAACGAGCGCGACCGCTGCGGTTGCGGCGAATCGTTTCGCGTGTGAACCTCTCCGACAGCGACTTCGAACTCTTCGCACTGCCCCAGCGCTTCCAGCAAGACCGCGCCGCCATCGACGCGCGCTGGAAGGAGCTTCAGCGCGAGGCCCATCCCGACCGCTTCGCGGCCCAGGGCGGCGCCGCCCAGCGCGTGGCCATGCAGTGGTCGATGCGCATCAACGAGGCCTACCAGCGCCTGAAGAACCCGCTAAAGCGTGGAGCCTATCTGTGCGAGCTGCGCGGCGCGCCGATCAACCCCGAGAACAACACCGCCATGCCCGCCGCGTTCCTCATGGAGCAGCTGGAATGGCGCGAGTCGCTAGCCGAAGCGAGCAGCGAGGCCGACCTCGAGGCGCTGTCGACCAGCCTGAACGCAGCCCGCGCAGAGACGCTGGCCAGCATCGAGCGCTTGCTCGACCACGAGGGCAACGCGTTGGAGGCGGCCGGGCAGGTGAGGGCGCTGATGTTCATCGAACGCTTTGCCCATGACGTCGAAGCGCGCTTCGATCAACTGGGACAATGACGCCATGAACGAATCCACAACCCTGCAGCGCGAGGCGAACTGATGGCCCTGCTGCAGATCTCAGAGCCCGGCCAGGCGCCGGACCCCCACCAGCGCCGCATCGCCGTGGGCATCGACCTGGGCACCACGCACTCGCTGGTCGCGTCGGTGCGCAACGGCGTGGCCGAATGCCTAGTCGATGAACAGGGCCGCGTGATCCTGCCGTCGGTCGTGCGCTACCTCGAAGACGGCGGCCGTCAGATCGGCCACGAGGCCGCCGCCGCGCAGGCGCACGACCCGCAGGACACCATCGCCTCGGTCAAGCGCTTCATGGGCCGCGGCCTGGCCGACATCGCCAACCGCGACAAGCTGCCCTATCGCTTCGTCGACCAGCCCGGCATGGTCACGGTGGACACGCGCGCCGGCGTCAAGACGCCAGTGGAGATCAGCGCCGAGATCCTGGCCACATTGCGTTATCGCGCCGAAGACACGTTCAACGACGACCTCTATGGCGCCGTGATCACCGTGCCCGCGTACTTCGACGACGCGCAGCGCCAGGCCACCAAAGACGCCGCGCAGCTGGCCGGCATCAACGTGCTGCGCCTGATCAACGAGCCCACCGCGGCCGCCATCGCCTACGGCCTGGACAACGCCAGCGAAGGCGTCTACGCGGTGTATGACCTGGGCGGCGGCACCTTCGATATTTCCATCCTGCGCTTGTCGCACGGTGTGTTCGAAGTCATTGCGACCGGCGGCGATTCGGCGCTCGGCGGCGACGACTACGACCGCGCGCTGGCCGACCTCATGCTCGCCAAGGCGGGCTTGCAGGCGGAATCGCCGCAGGACAAGGCAGGCATCAAAATGGCTGCGCGCGCGGCGAAGGAAGCCTTGACCGACGCCGACGCCGTGTCAGTGCGCGTCCAGGTCGGCGGCCAGAGCACCTCCGTCGAACTGCAGCGCGCCGAATTCGACGCCGCCACCGCCGAGCTCACCGCGCGCACCATCGCTGCCGTGCGCAAGGCGATGCGCGACGCGCGCCTGGCCAAGGACGAGATCAAGGGCGTGGTCATGGTCGGCGGCTCCACCCGCATGCCGCAGGTGCGTGAGGCGGTCGGGGCGTTCTTCGGAACCGAGCCCCTGATCAACCTCAACCCCGACGAAGTAGTGGCCCTGGGGGCCGCCATCCAGGCCAACCAGCTGGCTGGCAACAACGCCGCCGGCGACCTGCTGCTACTCGACGTGATCCCGCTGTCGCTGGGCATCGAGACCATGGGCGGCCTGGTCGAGCGCATCGTCCACCGCAACGAGACCATCCCCACGGCCAAGGCGCAGGATTTCACCACCTACAAGGACGGCCAGACCGCGCTGGCGCTGCACGTGCTGCAGGGCGAGCGCGACCTGGTGCAGGACTGCCGGAGCCTGGCCCGCTTCGAGCTGCGCGGCATTCCGCCGATGGCGGCTGGCGCCGCGCGCATCCGCGTCACCTTCACCGTCGACGCCGATGGCCTCTTGAGCGTGAGCGCCAAAGAGCAGGGCAGCGGCGTGGAAGCGCGCATCGACGTGAAGCCATCCTACGGCCTGTCTGATGACCAGATTGCGCGCATGCTGCAGGAAAGCTTTGCCACGGCCGAAGAAGACATCCGCGCCCGCGCGCTGGCCGAAGCCAAGGTCGACGCCGACCGCTTGTTGCTCGCCACCCGCAGCGCCCTGAATGTCGACGGCGACCTGCTGCCGCCGGAAGAACGCGCGCAGATCGAAGCCGCCATGACGGCCCTGCAGGACACGGCCGGCGCCAGCACCGACGCCGCCGCCATCGAAGCGGCCACCGAGGCCTTGGCCAAGGCCACCGAAGGCTTCGCGGCCGAACGCATGAATCACAGCATCCAGCAGGCTTTGTCTGGCCGCAACGTGGAGTCCCTCTGATGCCTGTCATCAAGATAATGCCGCACCCCGAGTATTGCCCCGAAGGCGCGGAAGTCACCGCGCCGGCCGGCACGTCGGTCTGCGAGGCGCTGCTCGACCACCACATCAACATCGAGCACGCCTGCGATCTGAGCTGCGCCTGCACCACCTGCCACGTGATCGTGCGCAAGGGCTTAGCTTCGCTCAACGAGATGGACGAAAACGAGGAAGACCTGCTGGACCGCGCCTGGGGCCTGGAGCCCAACTCCCGCCTCTCGTGCCAGGCGATCCTCGCGCAGGAAGATTTGACGGTGGAGATCCCGCGGTATTCGATCAACCACGCGAAAGAGAAGCATTGACCTGATTTTCTCCCTCTCCCCGCCGGGGAGAGGCCCCCTACCGTTCGCCCTGAGCCTGTCGAAGGGTCGCGAGCGCCAACGCTCTGACCCAGCCCGCGCCCTAAAATCCCCCCCATGCGCCAGATCGTCCTAGACACCGAAACCACAGGCCTGTCCGCTGAAGGCGGCGACCGCATCATCGAAATCGGCTGCGTGGAGCTGCTGGCCCGCAAGCTCACCGGCAACAACAAGCACTTCTACCTGAACCCGGGCCGCGACAGCCACGAAGACGCGCTCAAGGTCCACGGCATCAGCAACGAATTCTTGCGCGACAAGCCCAAGTTCGCCGCCGTCGCCGAAGAACTGCTCGAGTACCTCGCCGGCGCCGAGATCATCATCCACAACGCCGCTTTCGACGTGGGCTTCCTGACCAAGGAGCTCGAGTTGATCGGCAAGCCGGCGTTTCGCACCTACGTGGGCAGCGTCACCGACACGCTGGTCATGGCCAAGGAGATGTACCCCGGCAAGCGCAACAGCCTCGACTCGCTGTGCGACCGCCTGGGCGTCGACAACTCCAACCGCACACTGCACGGCGCATTGCTCGACGCCGAGCTCCTGGCCGACGTCTACATCAACCTCACCCGAGGCCAGGACGCGCTCCTCATCGACATCGGCGACGCCGACACCGCGCACCTGGCCAGCACGCGCGTTGACCTCACCGCCTTCACCTTGCCCGTGCTCCTGACCAGCGAGCAGGAAAACACGGCGCACGAAGACGTGCTCAAGCAACTCGACAAGGCCAGTGGCGGCAAGACGCTGTGGCGGCTCATCAGCGCGGAAAACGCTTCTCAGCCTGTGGCATAATCGCGGGCTTCCGGGGAACACCGGAACGGGTGATTAGCTCAGCGGTAGAGCACTGCCTTCACACGGCAGGGGTCGCAGGTTCAAACCCTGCATCACCCACCAGATTTGAGAATGCAAACGGCTCCTTTGGGAGCCGTTTGCGTTTGGGCGTGAAGACGGCGTCTCGCATAACAGCGGTCTCGCTAGAATGACCTCATGATCACGCGAACGCCTCAACTCGACGAGCAGGAGATGCGCAGGGCGGAAGAACGCATCCCTGAGATTGCCGCCAAGGCTGGACGTGCGGCGCATCTGCGCACCCT
>DATILH010000119.1:0-7244 GCA_035476655.1 Variovorax sp. | reverse complement strand
ACCAGCGCCGCATGCGTCGTCACGTTGACGGCGTAGTCGGCGTCGTAGCCTTCCTTCTTCATCAGCGGGATCATCACCGAGCCCATGGCCGACACGTCGGCCACCGGGGAGCCGGCCACGCCGCCGAACAGGGTGCAGCCCACCACGTTGCTCATGCCCAGCCCGCCGCGCACATGTCCCACCAGGCTGTTGGCAAAGCGCACGATGCGCTGGGCGATGCCGCCATAGAGCATCAGCTCGCCCGCGAACACGAAGAACGGGATGGCCAGAAAGGAAAAGATCTGCATGCCGCCGACCATCTTCTGGAAGACGATGGCGATCGGCATGCCCGAATACAGCACGGTGGAGATCGACGCCAGGCCGATCGAGAACGCGACTGGCACGCCCAGCACCAGCAGCGCCAGGAAGACCAGGGAAAGAACGGTCAGTTCCATGCCGGCACCACTTCCTCGTCGCGCAGCAGGGCGACGATATGTTCGATTGAAAAAAGGACGATCAGGAGCCCCGAGACGACCAGCGCGAGGTAGTCCAGGCCCACGGGCACCCCCATCATGGGCTTGATGTCGGTCCACTTGAGCTGGGTCCAGATCCAGCCGCTCCAGGCCATGATGCCGCCGAACAGCGCGACCAGCGCGTGGATGAGGATCTCGAGCTTCAGGCGCAGGCCCTCGGGCAGCAGCACGGCCAGCGAATCCAGTCCGATGTGCCCCGCATCCCGCACGCCCACGGCAACCCCCAGCGCGGTGACGTACAGCACCAGTTGCAGCGCCAGGCCCTCGGCCCAGGTGGGCGTGTCGTTGAAGATGTAGCGGCCCACCACCTGGTACTGCACGCACACGATGATGGTGATGAGCATCGCAACGGCCAGCATCAGGCTGGCCTTGGACAGGAGGGCGCAAAAGCGCGTGTAGGCGTGGCGCGCGGCCGGGCGCCCCTCGGGGTTGTCGACGCCGTGCAGGAAGGCGGCTTCGGCAACGTTCGCGTCCGCCAGGGGGTCGGCGTGCGTCATGGATGTCTCCCTTGGAAATCAGGAGGCCCTCCCCGAGCGGGAGAGGGCCGTGGCCTTACTTGCTGTCCTGCACCTGCTTGACCAGGCGCTGCAGGTCCGGGGTGGAGATGAACTTCGCGTACACGGGCGCCATGGCGGCGCGGAAGGAGGCCTTGTCCACGTCCGACACGATGGTCGCGCCGCCCTTGGTCACCACTTCGAGCGACTTGGCTTCCTGCTCGTCCCACTTCTTGCGCTGGAAGGTGACCGATGCCTTGGCGGTCGCGCGGAACATCTCCTGGTCGGCCTTGGACATCTTGTCGAAGATGGTCTTGGAGATCACCAGCATTTCAGGCGCCATCGAGTGCTCGGTGCGCGAGTAGATCTTCACCGCCTCGTAGTGCTTGAAGCCGTCGTAGGAGGGGATGTTGTTCTCGGCGGCGTCGATCAGGCCGGTCTTGAGCGCGGTATAGACCTCGCCGGTGGGCATCGGCGTGGCGTTGGCGCCCATGGCGCTGACCAGGGCCACCCACAGGTCGGACTGCTGCACGCGGATCTTCATGCCCTTGGTGTCGGCGATCGACTTGACCGGCTTCTTGGCGTAGATGGAGCGCGAGCCGCTGTCGTAGAAGGCCAGGCCCACCAGGCCCTCGTGCTCGCAGCCCTTGAGGATTTCCTCGCCGATCGGGCCGTCCAGCGTCTTGCGCATGTGGGCGATCGAGTCGAACAGGAAGGGCATGGTCGGCACCAGCGTCTTCGGGCAGATGGAGTTGAGCGCGCTGATGTTGACGCGGTTCATCTCCAGCGCGCCGATCTTCACCTGGTCCAGCGTTTCCTTTTCGGAACCCAGGGCGCTCTTGTTGTAGACCTTGATCTTGTACTTGCCGCTGCTCTGCTTGTCGAGCAACTCGCTCATGTGCTTGACGGCCGCGACGGTCGGATACTCGTCGCTGTTGTGCACGTCGGCCGAACGGAACTCGAGCGCCTGCGCGGACAGCGCGCAGGCGCTCGCGGCGAGCGCGATCAGGTGGCGGGCGTATTTCATTTGTCTTCCTCTTTGCTTTGGTGGTTGATGAAATCTGAGGTCGGGATTCAGAAAGCGCACTCGGGCTCGGGCAGGCCCTGCACGCCGGGGCGCAAGGCGAACACGCCGCCGGCCAGGGGCTGGTCGGACAGGTCGCCGCCCGGGCGGATGGAGGTCACGAAAAGCGTGTCCAGGCCGCTGCCGCCAAAGGCGCACATGGCGGGCTTCTTCACAGGGACCGTGAGCGATCGGTCGAGCTTGCCCTCGGGCGTGAAGCGGTGCACCAGCCCGGCGTCGTTGCCGCAGATCCAGTAGCAGCCCTCGGCGTCGACGGCGGCGCCGTCGGGGCGGCCGGGCAGGGGCTTCATGTCGACGAACAGGCGCCGGTTGTGCGGCGTGCCGGTGGGGGTGTCGTAGTTGAAGGCCCAGATCGCCTGCACGTCGGGGTGCGAGTCCGACAGGTACATGGTGCGGCCGTCGGGGCTGAAGGCCATGCCGTTGGGCACGATGAGCGAATCGAACTGCAGGCGCAGCGCGGCTCCGGCATTCACGTCGCTCTGGTAGCGGTAGACCCGGCCGACGCTCTGGGCGGCTGCCATGTCCATCAGCATGGTGCCGGCCCAGAAGCGGCCCTGGCGGTCGCAGCGGCCGTCGTTGAAGCGCATGCCGGACTGGGCGTGCGCGGCATGGGCCAGGCGCGTGGCCGCCAGGGTGCCGTCGTCACGCGTGGCGATGGCGAACAGGCCGCTTTCCATGCCGGCGATCCACTGGCCCGGGTGGCCGGCGCGCGGGGCGACGCAGGCCAGCATCTCCTCGCCGGTCCACGCCGTGTGGGCTCCCGAGGCTGGATCGATGCGATGCAGTTGGCGGGCGGGAATGTCGACCCAATAAAGAGCTTGCTCCTGCGCCACCCACACCGGGCTTTCGCCGGTGCCGCAGCGCGCGTCGAGGATCAGTTCGGCCTGCATGGCGCTCAGTCGCCGAAGGGGCCTTGCGCGGTGAAGGCGCCGCCCTGGTAGATGGCGTTGGGGTCGGTGGGCGCCACCGAGGGCTGCGCCTCGACCTTGGCGCGAAACACTTCCGAACTGTCCTGGGGCGCAAAGCCCAGGTGCGCGGCAGCGCTGTTGTCCCACCACACGTCCTTGTTGCCCGACATGCCGTAGACCACCGTGTGCTTCACGCCGGGCGTGAACAGCGACTTCTCGATCAGGTCGGTGAGGTCGCGGTAGCTGAGCCATGTGTGCATCATCCGGCGGTTGGCGGGCTCCGGAAAGGAGGAGCCGATGCGGATGCTCACCGTCTCGATGCCGTAGCGGTCGAAGTAGAACTGGGCCACGTCCTCGCCGAAGGACTTGGACAGGCCGTAATAGCCGTCGGGCCGGCGTGCCGCGTGGGCGTCGAGGTGCTCGTCCTGCTTGTAGAAGCCGATCACATGGTTGGAACTGGCGAACACGATGCGCTTGACGCCATGGCGTCGCGCCGCTTCGTAGACATGGAACACGCCCTTGATATTGGCTTCCAGGATTTCCTCGAAGGGGCGCTCCACCGACACGCCGCCCAGGTGCACGATGGCGTCGACGCCCTGCACCAGCACATCGACGGCTTTCTTGTCGGCCAGGTCGCACTGCACCACTTCTTCGAATTCGCTTTGCGCTTGCGCGACGTTGGCGAGGTCGGACAGACGCAGCACCCGGGCCATGGGCCGCAGTCTTTCGCGCAGCACTTTTCCGAGGCCACCGGCGGCGCCGGTGAGCAGCAGGCGTTGCAGGGGAGGGGATGAACTCATGGCAGGGCTTGTCTCAAGTGGCGATTGGGCGCCTAATGTAGTCGTATGTCATCGGTTGTCGTACAACCTTTTGACGATTATCATCAGCTCATGTCAAACCTGTCAACAGGGTCTGCATCGACCACCGACTCCGCGGCGACGGCCGTTCCGGCAGCCCCGCCACGGCGCCGCGCGCGCGGCCTCGCCAATGGGCTGGTGGACGACCTGGGCGACAAGATCCGCTCCCAGGTGTTGCGCCCCGGGGACAAGCTTCCGACCGAGTCGGCCATCATGCAGGTCTATGGCGTCAGCCGCACGGTGGTGCGCGAGGCCCTGTCCAAGTTGCAGGCCGGCGGCCTGGTGGAAACGCACCATGGCGTCGGCACTTTCGTGCTGCAGCCGCGCGCGGCCGGCATGTTCCGGCTCGATGCCTCGGAAATCGCCACCTCGGTCGATGTGATCGCGGTGCTCGAATTGCGCATCAGCCTCGAGACCGAATCGGCCGGGCTGGCAGCGCAGCGCCGCACCGAGGAGCAGCTCCTGGCCATGCGCCAGGCGCTGGACGAATTCGAGCGCAATGTGCGCGAGGCGGGCGACACGGTGGCGCCTGATTTCCGCTTTCACCTGACGATCGCGCAGGCCACGGGCAATCCGTATTTCGCGGACATCATGACCCACCTGGGCACCACCATCATTCCGCGCACCCGCATCGCCGCCATCCGCAAGTTCGACGCGCGCGGCGAGTACCTGCAGCGGGTGAACCGCGAGCACGAAGAGATCTATGCGGCGATCGCGCGACGCGATCCGGATTCGGCGCGTGCGGCCATGCGCATCCACCTGACCAACAGCCGCGAGCGGCTGCGTGTGGCGCAGGAGGAGGCGAAGGGCGCTGGCGGGTCGGGCGCTTCGTCGACCGCCGATCACTCGGCTTCCTGAAGACCATCAAGCCCCGCACATGCGTGGGGGCTTGGTTTTTGCTGCTCTAAGTTGTACGATGACTGACAACAACCCAAGCACAGCCACACAGCAAAGGAGACTCCCGTGAGCCTGAACCGACGTCAACTGATTCAAGGCGCCCTGGGCGCCGGCGCTCTCGCCGCCGGCGGCATGGCGCAAGCGGCCGATGCCTGGCCGGCCAAGCCCTTGCGCATCATCGTTCCCTATCCGCCCGGCGGGTCGTCGGACATCATCGCCCGCGCCATCAGCCAGCCCCTGTCGGAAGCGCTCAAGCAGAGCGTGATCGTCGAGAACAAGGCCGGCGCCAACGGCAACCTGGGCGCCGACTTCGTCGCCAAGTCGGCGGGCGATGGCTACACCGTGCTCCTGTGCGATGTCGGCGCGCTGGCAATCAGTCCTTCCGTCTATACCAAGCTGCCCTTCGACCCTTCGAAGGACCTGCGCGGCGTGACCATGCTGGCCTATTCGCCTCATCTGCTGGTGGTGCACCCCTCGGTGCAGGCCAGCAACCTGAAGGAGTTGGTGGCGCTGTCGAAGAAGTCGGACCTCAACTTCGCCGTGACGGCCACCGGCAGCGCGCCGCACCTGGCGGGCGTGGCGGTGGAGCGCGCCAGCGGTGCGCGCTGGCAGTACGTGCCCTACAAGGGCGGCGTGCAGGCGGTGCAGGACACCATGGGCGGCCAGACCCAGGTCCTGATGAACGGCATGCTCGCCACCCTGCCGCATGTGCAAAGCGGCAAGCTCAAGGTGCTGGGCGTCTCCAAGGCCACCCGCATGCCGCTGATCGGCGACGTGCCGACCATCGCCGAGCAGGGCGTGCCCGGTTTCGAGTCCGGCACCTGGCAAGGCGTGCTGGTTTCGCGCGGTACGCCCGACGCGGTGGTTCAGCGCCTCAACAAGGAACTGATCGCCGTCATCCGCTCGGCCGACATCCGCTCGCGCCTGGCCGGGCAGGGCGCCGAAGTGGTGACCATGAGCCCCTCCGAGGAAGACCAGTTCTTCAACAAGGAGCGCGCGCGTTGGGCACAGGTGGTGAAGGAAGCCAACATCAAGTTGGAGTGATCGGCGCGCCGCGCCACCCTCTGTTTTCTCCCGCATCTCTCCCTGGAATTCAAAGAATGAACCCGCAAGAACTCAAATCCATCATGGGCTCCGGCCTGCTGTCCTTCCCGCTGACCGACTTCGATGCGAACGGCGACTTCCACAAGAAAGGCTACGTCGAGCGCCTCGAATGGCTGGCCCCCTACGGTGCCAGCGCCCTGTTCGCCGCCGGCGGCACCGGCGAGTTCTTCTCGCTGACCGGCGAGGAATATCCGGAAATCATCCAGACCGCGGTCGACACCTGCCGTGGCAAGGTGCCGATCATCGCCGGCACCGGCGGCCCCACCCGCTTTGCCATCCAGTGCGCGCAGGCGGCCGAGAAGGCCGGCGCGCACGGCATCCTGCTCTTGCCGCACTACCTGACCGAAGCTGGCCAGGAAGGCCTGGCGGCGCATGTGGAGGCGGTCTGCAAGAGCGTGAAGTTCGGCGTCATCGTCTACAACCGCGCCAACAGCAAGCTCTCGCCCGAGACCCTGGCCCGCCTGGCCGAGCGCAACCCCAACCTGGTCGGCTTCAAGGACGGCGTGGGCGACATCGAGGCGATGGTCGCGATCTACCAGAAGATGGGCGACCGCTTCGCCTACCTGGGTGGCCTGCCCACGGCCGAGGTCTACGCCGCGGCCTACAAGGCGCTGGGCACGCCGGTCTATTCGTCGGCGGTGTTCAACTTCATCCCCAAGACCGCCATGGACTTCTACAAGGCGGTGGCGCAGGACGACATGGCGACGCAGCATCGCCTGCTCAAGGACTTCTTCATGCCCTACCTGGACCTGCGCAACCGCATGGCGGGCTATGCGGTGAGCATCGTCAAGGCCGGCGCCAAGCTGGTCGGCCACGACGCCGGTCCGGTGCGCGCACCGCTCACCGACCTCAAGCCCGACGAGATGGACAAGCTCAAGGTGCTGATCGACAAGCTCGGCCCGCAATAAGCAAAGGTGCCGCATGCAACAGCATGACAACTTCATCGGCGGTTCGTGGGTCAAGGGCAACAGCTACAGCCCGAACCTGAACCCATCCAACCTGGCCGACACCATCGCCGAATACGCCCAGGGCGATGCGGCGCAGGTCGATGCGGCCGTGGCTGCCGCCACCGCGGCCTTCCCGGCCTGGGCCACCGGCAGCATCCAGGCGCGCTCCGACGCGCTGGACAAGATCGGCAACGAGATCCTGGCGCGCAGGGAAGAACTGGGCACGCTGCTGGCACGCGAGGAGGGCAAGACTCGCGCCGAAGGCATCGGCGAGGCCACCCGCGCCGGCCACATCTTCAAGTTCTTTGCCGGCGAGTGCCTGCGCCTGTCGGGCGAAGTGCTGCCTTCGGTGCGCCCGGGCGTCGGCGTGGAGATCACGCGCGAGCCGGTGGGCGTCGTGGGCCTCATCACGCCGTGGAACTTCCCCATCGCCATTCCCGC